>JBAZRU010000334.1:0-7583 GCA_041662805.1 Candidatus Hydrogenedentales bacterium
ACCACGCGTGGCATCGCGATCTCTCCCAATTGCTTGATTGAATGCGTGTTTCCGAGGGCCTGCTACAGGCTGAATCCGATGCCCGCCAGCGCTTGTTCGAGCGCCTTGTTGGAAGGCGTCACAACGGCCTTCGTGTTAAAGAACTCGCGGCGTCGCGGATACTCCTTGCGCAAGCGATCGAAATACGCCCCGCGCTCACCCTCGGGCATCTTGATTATAGCCCTAAGGGCCTCGTCGTCGCGAAGAATGTCGTAGACCTGCCGCACCACGCGGCGCAATTCCGTTTGCACGTTCTCGGCGGCGCCATCGACGTTTACCAGCGGTGTTTCCGGTGCGGGCAACAGGGGAGTGGGGTCCCACGCAGGCGATACGCCCAGGAACGCGCACGCCGCTTCATATACTTGCCGCGTCCCGTTCACCTTGCCGTCGAACGAATACCCGGCGATATGCGGCGTCCCCAACGCGAGGTTGGCAAACAGGTCCAGGTCAATGTTGGGCTCGCCCTCCCACACATCCAACGCGCTCGCACCGACGCGCCCGTCTTCCAAGGCCGCCTGCAACGCCTTGCCGTCGATGACGGACCCGCGTGACGTATTGATGATCAGGGCGCCCGTTTTGATCTTGCGCAAAAACGCGTCATCGACCAAGTGATACGTCGCATCCGGCCCCGTCTTCGTCAACGGCACATGAAACGTGAAGATGTTGCAGTCGAACAGTTCTTCCAGGGGACGATACTTCGCATCCCCCGTTTGACGCGCAAGCGGCGGGTCGTTCACCACGCACGTCATACCCAACGCACGCGCCTTGCTTGCGACTTTCGATCCCACGTTGCCGTGACCGACGATGCCCAGCTTGCGCTCCGTCAGTTTGAAGCCGCGCACCTCGGCGAGGTGGAGCAGCGTTGCCACGATGTAATCCGCCACGCTGTTGGCGTTGCACCCCGGCGCACTGGAGAACGCGATGCCCCGCTGCTGCAAATACTCTTTGTCGATGTGGTCCTCCCCAATCGTCGCGGTTCCCACGAAGCGCACCTTCGTGCCCTCAAGCAGGGCCGCATTCACCTTGGTGATGGAGCGCACCAGCAGGAGGTCGGCGTCTTTCAAGTCCTGGTTCGTAATGCCCCGGCCCGGCTTGAGCGTAACTTCGCCCAAGGTTCCAAAGGCGTCTTTGCCATACGGGATGTTCTCATCAACTACACTATGCATGAAATCTCCAGAAACGTTTTGGGTTCCCCTAATCCGTGCCATGAATCGGCGCGAAGAGACGCCAATTTTGACAGATGCGCGCCCGAATTGCACACCGTCAGGCAGTCCTTGGATTGATTTCGGAGGGCGGACTTTCCAGTCCGCCTCTTTGGGCGGGCGAGTGACTTTGACAAATAGGCGGACTGGAACGTCCGCCCTCCGAGAATGCGCGCAACACACGCCCATGCTACAATCAAACGCTGCAACATGCCTGGCTGCGCAGGCGGGGGAGGAAATGAACATGGCCGCAATAGGGTGCTCGACCTGCAAGATACGCGCGCGTTACGAGAAGAATCCGAAATCGCTGCTCGGACGCCTCTGGAAATGGCACACGGGGTGGTGCCCAGGGTGGAAGAAGTACTTGAAGTCGCTGTCCGACAGCGAACGCCAAGACCTCCTGAAACGCCTCAACGCATAAGCGCGCCTCGCTTACTGCCCGGACGGTTTCGCGTCCCCCTTTGAGGGAGGAACGCGGTGGAGGATAAACATTTCCGCAAAAGCCTCCGGGTCCTTGCCCCACTTATGTACGAAGCGCTGCAAGCGGCTGGGCTTTGCTGTGAGGATAGTCTTGTCGTCGATGCGTACATGCCTGACCCACAGGCGACCCTTCTCCGAACGCTCCTTGGCCCAGTCGCCAGCCAAGGCTTTCACGGCGAGGGTGTCTTTGCTCAAGTCGATGGCCCAAAACTGGTGGAGGTTCTGAGAGTACATCGCCGCGTCACCAGAAGGTTCTTCGAGCAAGAGGTCCATGAACAACTGCCCTCTGATCTCGACTATCGCGACATCAAACTCCAAATTCTCGTCCCCTTCGCGCGCAATCATCCGGTAACTCGTGTCATTGACCGCTACAAACTCGATGACGTTTTCGTCTCCCTCGTTTTCAATCCACTTACCCAACAAATCGGGTCTTGAGACAAGTTCGTCCGTCGACTCATAAAGGGGTTGAAGCGAGAGAACAGGACATCCTGTTGCCATCAGGAGCAGGCACAAACCGATGCCAATCCGTATTGCCATGATCACTGTCTCCTACTTGCTATAAAGAAGAAGATCGCTTGTGTACAAAGATGGCTTGCCTTCACGAAGCTCAACTATACGGAAACCGCAGTTCGTTGTCGAAGAGGTCATTGGTGTGCAAGTACGCTTGCGGGAAGCATGCATCATTTCCCCTGCAAGCCGGTAAGTGTTTCCCCGCGTTACTTCTTCCAGGGCGGCGTGTCCGGAAGGAACGAGTCGAACTCCTTGATCAACGATTCCTCGTAGGCCCCCGCGAAAGTGCCGTTGAAGAACTTGTCGAGGCCCTCTTCGTAGAGGCGCTTCCAGGAGGTCTCTTCTTCGCCGGGGTTGATGGGGAAGAAGAGGGCACCGTTGCCGCGCGCGGCCTTCATGTCGCCGGGGGCGTCGCCGATCATAAGCATCTTCGTCTTCTCGTACCGGCCTTCGGACGCAAACCGGATGTGTTCGGTCTTGGTTCCCATTTCCTGGCCGGCGATGGCAAAGACAAACTTCGAAATGCCTTGTTCTTCCCACTCGCGTTGCAGCGCTTCCGTGGGCGTCTGCGAGCAGACGAGCATGTCCGCGCGCGACTGCGCCGCTTCGAGGCATTCGCGCACGAACGGGAAGGGGGGAAGTCCCTCCTTCACGATGTCCGCCACGGTCACATTGACGGCTTTGCTCCATTCGAAGGTGCGGAGCATGTCGGGTTCGTTGTGCGTCTCACAGTAGACCTTCAACGTCGGGTTGCCGAGCTTGGTTTCCGTCTCGATCCATTTGCGGAGGTTGGGGACCTCGGGGGCCTTCCAGCCGCGTTGCTGCACCTTGTCCCACTGGGAGAGCAAGTCGAACGTCATCGTCAAGGCGGGGAACCGGTTAATGCCGCGCCATTTCGAGTAGAGGTTTACGAACTCGGCCGCCGCGCGCGCAAATTTCGAGATGGGTTGGAGGTCCCAGTATTTGATGATGTTGGGGATGAAACATTCCTTGTGTTTCACCTCCATCGTGTCGAAGGCGCATCCGTCCGAATCGATGGCGATCAGGAATTCGTGGGACGGTTTGTGGTTTTTCAACGCGGCAACGGGATCGGACATGATAAAGTCTCCCCAAAGTCCGCCCGGCACGGAGACCGGGCGCTACAAATACCCCGCCCGGCACAGAGACCGGGCGCTACAAATGCTCCACCCGGCATGGATACCGGGCGATACAAATCAAAGCCCCACAAGAAGTTTGGCGGCTAGACGCCCGCGAACGACGAGAACGCGCCGTCGATTGGCACGACAATGCCACTGACGAAGCGTGATGCACCGGAAGCCAGCCAAACCGTTGTCCCGACGAGATCATCGCTGACGCCGAAGTCGCCCATCGGCGTGTGCTCGATGATGAGCCTGCCACGTTCGGTCAATTCGCCGGTCTTCTCGTCCGTCAGCAGAAATCGGTTCTGTGCCGTGAGGAAGAAACCGGGCGCGATGGCGTTCACGCGCAGCTTCGTGCTGTGCTCTTTCGCGAGATGCACCGCCAGCCATTGGGTGAAGTTGTTCACGGCGGCCTTCGCGGCGCTATAGCCAATGATACGCGTGAGCGGACGCATCGACGCCATCGACGAAATGTTGATGATAGAGCCGCCCTCGGGGTTGTCCTTCATTCTCTTCCCGAACACCTGGCACGGACGGACCACAGCGCTGGTGAAGTTAATCTCCATGACTTTTCGGATGGCATCCAGAGGCATATCAAAAAAGGACATCTCGGGCGATGTCGTCGCCTCCTTCAGGTTGCCGCCCACGCAATTGATAAGAATATCGACTTTGCCGAATTCCGCGTAGACTTGGTCGCAGAGGGTTTCAACCGCCCCTTCTTTCATTACGTCGAGCTCGTAACCCTTGGCGCGGCCGCACATCCCGGCAAGTTGTGCGGCTACCCGTTCCGCGTTGTCGATCGCGATATCCGTCACGGCGCATTGCGCGCCCGCGCGCGCTAACCCGCAGGCGATGGCGCTTCCGAGCACGCCGCCGCCACCCGAAATTACGGCAACCTTGCCGGCCAAGTCGAAAATATTGGTTCCCTGAGACACAAAAGACTCCTTTCCCCCGGTGAACATGCGAATAATGCCGAGGTAGGCTCCTACCGTTTAGGTGTTGGACTTCCTCAATGCGCGGTCCGAATGACCGCAACCAAATCGCGGTGTATCGAGGAGCGGTAGCCTATCAAACGCTGCCCGTGGTTTCAATTCTTCGACCGGCGGATTGCCGCGAAAGTCGAGCAATTCCAGGGCGTTTTTGAGCGGTTCGCCCCTATTCAATCCTAGTTCATCGTAGATGCGCATATGGAAAAATAGAGACAGTAACCCCCAATGCGTTATCTTTCCGGGAAAGAATGGTATAAATACTCAGGTGTTCAGAAGTCTGGTGGCGCATGGCGCGCATATCTTTACGGCGAGGTTCTTGTTCGTATGCCAATGCTCAGTGGGCGCTCCCCCAATTATGTCCGCTTCCTTTCCATTTGCGTGTTCCTGGTTGTTGCGCTTCAACCTTGGGCGCACGGAGACGAACCGTGTGCATCGTGCGGCGACGAGCCCCGGTTTCCAGACGAGGCTGCGTTCCTGGCGTCGCAGGGGTACCCGCTTTCCGAATATGACGTGTTGCTCGCGTGGAGCGAAAAGGCGCGGGACGGCAGCCCGAAGTTCGTAACAGGATATCGCGTGACTCGAAAGAGTGGGGGAGATCCATTCGATCTCTACAGCGATGGCGCAACCCGTTTGCTCTCCAACGCGGATGTTGCCGCGTTGGGTATCGAGATGAAGCACTGGGACTTGCAGCCGGTCGAACAGTCCACCCAACTTCCCGCACAACTGAAGAGCCTTCTTCCCGCAAAACCGGTCGTCGAGACGCAGCAGCGCGGTTTGCAGGAAAGCGCTGGGCTGGTACTGCCCGACGCAAACGTGACCAAAGCCCTTCTGGAAGACGCGCGGCGCGACGCCTCGGGCGGCAAGGGACCGAGACGCATTGGCGTATTCGTGGACCTGGAGCAAGCGATTGAAGTGACCGGCACGGCCGTGTCGCACGGTTTTTGGCAGGCACTTCCCGACGGCGGTCACCTGTGGTCTGTCGCCCTTTTCTCGCCGGAGGCCTTGGGTATCCGGGTCAGGTTCACGGAACTGAACCTGCCCGCAGACGCACGCGTCGTCGTTTACAATTTCAGCGATCCCGAGGAATCGTACGGGCCCTACACGGCAATTCCGCAAGACCAGACCTCGCTCTGGAGCGCAACCTGCTTTTCGGAATCCGTGTCGGTCGAATGCTACGTCCCCGCCGGCGCAGACTACAATCAAGTCGCTCTGACGATCGATCGAATCGTGCACAATTACGTCCCGTTTGGCGAGCTCTCGTGGGCCAAGGCCGCGGGGACCTGCAACCTTGACGTTACTTGCTATCCGGACTGGGCGGTAACCTCCAAATCGGTTGGTGGAATTGGCTCTATTGGCAGCAACGGCTCGCTCTTCTGCACGGGGACGCTGCTCGCGGACAACGTGCCCGGCACGGACATCCCGTATTTCCTCACGGCCAATCACTGCATTGGCACCTCCGGGGAAGCGGCCACCTGTGAGGTGTATTGGCTTTATCAGACTCCCTCCTGCAACGGCACCGCCCCGAATCCCGCGACCGTTCCGCGGACGACGGGTGGGGCGGACCTTCTGGCTACTACCGACGACGGCACCGGCACGGATTTCTGCCTGCTCAGGCTTAACAACCCTGCATCGGCCAGCGCGACATTTGCTGGGTGGACTTCTAGTGCCACGCCGCTGACCACGTCGACGGTGGCGATCCACCATCCAAGTGGCGACTTCAAACGAATCACGTTCGGCACCGTCACGGACGTGGCGGAGTCGTTGAGGTCTTCTCATCCCGCCGCCCGTTTCTACCAATCGAGTTGGAGTGCCGGTGTAACCGAGGGCGGTTCATCCGGAAGCCCTCTGTTTAACACTGCGACCCAGAAGGTCATCGGCCAACTGTGGGGAGGCCCATCGTCCTGTAGCCCAACTTCGACCAAACTCGACTATTACGGCCGCTTTGACGTGAGTTTCCCCCTAATGTCTGCCTACCTGTTTGTTGCCCCTCCCACCGTGGCCTTCTCCGTCGCTTCGATGTCTGTAAACGAAGACCAAGGGAGCGTATCCGTAAATGTACAATTGAGCGAAGCGCCCGGTACAGGCGGATCCGCACAGGTCGCCTATACTACCCAGGACGGTACGGCCCAAGCGGGAACACATTTCACCGCCACATCGGGGACGCTCAACTTCGGTCCCGCCGATACCGTGAAGACGATCATAATCCCCGTCGTCGCTAACACGCATCCGGGCGCAGACCGGGTGTTTACAGTCATCCTGAGCAATCCCGTCTCATGCACGCTAGCCCCGGCCTATGTCCCTGCGGCGATCACCATCGTCGACGACGACCCGGATTCGGACAATGACGGACTCTCGGACTACGAGGAGACGAATGGCGTCTACGGTTACGTGACGGACCCCGGCAATCCCGATTCGGATAGTGACGGAGTGGATGACGGCGTGGAACTTTCGCTGGGCGCCGACCCCACGAACCCGTCGGATACTCCGGCCGTGAGGTCGCTGGCAGTCCCGTTATTTGAGGTCGCTGCCGAAAGGGTTCGCTAGAGTTTGCCCGCGCTGAGCGCCAGCGCGGCGAAACTCAGGCTGAGGAAGAAGCCGCACATATCCGTCACGGTCGTCAGCATCGGGGCGGCTGCAAGCGCTGGGTCGATCCGGAGCCGGCTCATGATCAGCGGAATCGCGCCTCCCAGCGTGACCCCTACGACTGTGTTGAGGGCCAGGGCAAGACCAACCACAAGGCCGAGGTACGCGTTGCCTTTCCACAAGTACGCCATGAAGCCGAGCACGGAACCCAAGACGATGCCGTTGGGCAACCCGACCAGGATTTCCTGAAGGCACACGCGGGTGAAGTCGCGCGGCTTAATCAAGCCCAGTGATAGTTCGCGTATGCTGACTGCGATCGCTTGGCTTCCCGAACAACCGCTCATATCGGAAATGATCGGCAAGAAGGCCGCCAATGCGATCACTTTCGCCAGGGTGCTTTCAAATGCCACGATGACGCTTGCCGCGATAACATTAAGGAAGATGTTGATCGTCAGGAAGGATAGCCGCCGGAATGATCGCGATGACAAGGGCATGCTGCGCAACTCTTCGCCGCCGATGATACCGCTGAATCGAAGAAAGGTCCTCTGGGCCGCCTCTCCTTGTGCTTCTTCGACGTCCGCCCCCTGCACGACGCCAAGCATCGCGCCCGACGCATCGACCACCGGTACGCCAAAATACGC
>JBAZRU010000335.1:0-7513 GCA_041662805.1 Candidatus Hydrogenedentales bacterium
CGAATTCGGGGTCCAGCGCCAACATCATGGCATGAATTGGGGTGCAAGGTGTGTTAAAGTATGGGCGGTAAGAGTTTGGAAACGTTTCTTCTGCTTGAGACGAGCACCCGAACCGACGAGGACACCTTATGACGGACGAGATGTTCCTGAGCGACGACAAGAAGTCGCTGCGCCGGGGGCGTCGTCGAGAACAGCGCACGGACACCTGTCGGCCGTGCCGAATCTGGCCGAAGGATGCCGCCGAGCTATCAGTCCAGGGGGTCATTATCAACATCACACCCTATGGCATGTGTGTCCGGATGATGGAAAACGTTGCGGTTGGAACCGAGGTCATGGTTCAGTTGATGCGAGATGAACGCTTCAACGAACCCCTGTCGCCGCCGGTAGAGGGGCTGATTGTCCGCGTTTTGGATGACCCGGAAGGATTCATGGACCACGGCGTCCAACTGCTGCAGAAACAGATAGAGCGGCATGAGGTTCGCCAGTTATACGCAAAGAGAGTGGCCAATTCGAAGAAGCGCACGAGCACGCGAATGCACACCATCGACTTTCGGGTCGGCGGTCCGGGACAACGGCGCAAGTAATCCGGAACCGGGGAGGACTTGCGTTGCGGGGCATTGTGGCTGCCAGCGTACGCCGTGGCCGCTTGGGTAGATGTGGGTGTTCAGATCCAGTATCGAACTGAAACGAATCGCGTAGACGCACTCTGCTATCCCCGTGCAGGTTGCGGGACAGGAGGCCTGTGAAGGCGCCAAAGATCCTGATTGTTGACGATGAACCCGACACCGTGATGCTGATTGCCCGGGCTCTCAAGACGGAAGGGTTCGACGTGGTAAGCGCGTATGACGGCATCAGCGCGGTGGACTTGGCGGAGAGCGAGAGTCCGGACTTGGTGCTATTGGACATCATGATGCCCATGATGAGCGGCTACGAAGTGTGCGAGCAGCTCAAGGCAAACCCGCAGACTCAGAACATTCCCGTACTCACGCTCTCGTCCGCCCATGGCCACGAAGCCTTGGTGAAGAGCATCAACGCCGGAGCTGCGACTTTGATTCTGAAGCCGTTCACTCCCGCGGAGCTCGTGGCGCAGATTCGCCGCCATTTGCCTGCCGCCGAGGAGTAGAGTCCTGGGCTTCTCCCTGCGACGCACCTCGACCGGAATCGGCGATTCCCCAGTGGCGTCGCACATTTGCCATCTGTCGCCGTCGCCCGCGCGACGGCGCGCGACTCCGAAAAGCCATTAGGAAAGACCAGACTATCCCGCAATAGCGGATTCCCGAAATACCCAAAACGTCGGGTAAGCAGCCTCTGTTCAGCGGAAGCGGTATCGTTGTAAGGGCATGGCCGATCGAACGGGTTCGCCCCATGTGTGAGCGGATCCAGAAAGTGCGCTCCGAGAGTAGTCTGGAGGTCAATTCCGCCTTCAGCGCCTCTTGTTACCTGGCGATTTTGGAAATGGGGATTGACAGACACTGGATGCCGCAGTAGACTTTTCTGGGGGTTGAGCAATCGAGTGGGGGAATAGTCCTATGTCGAAAGCTGCGTCTGCAATCATTATGCTTTCACTGTTTTGCATCTGTGAAAGAGCTTATGCGACAAGATTGTCGGTCAACGCTGATGGAGTTCTACTTAAAGATGGACACAAATACCGTGCTTTCGGCGTAAACGATTACTATGTCTTTCTGGCACATCTCCTGCATCCAACTGTCCGTGACTACGAGCAACGATTTGCCGACCTAAGCGACCACGGAATCCCTTTTGTGCGATTTAACGTCAGCGGCTGGTCGCCTTATGATTTCAGTCTATACGTTACGAATAAAGACACCTTCTTTTCGCGCCTAGATGATGTGGTGCGTTGTGCCGAGCAGGAAGGAATCGGTTTGATTCCCAGTTTGAACTGGAGCTATTGGACCATTCCTGATACGGTTCACGAGCACATAAGTGCATACGGAGATTCGAATAGCGAGACCATCGCCTTCTTGCGGCAATACGTGCGCGATATTGTCACCCGGTATAAAAACTCTCCTGCCATCTGGGCATGGGAGTTTGGAAATGAATACAACCTTCCTGCAGACTTAAGTTGCCTAAGCAATTGGCAGGACGTTTTACCCCCAACACATACGTCCTTGGGTATGCCAGCCACAAGAACTATTGAGGATATACCGAGCACGGCAGATCTACTGGTTGCTTTTCAGGCATTCGAGTCGGTCGTTCACGAGATCGATCCCTTGGCACTCATCACAACCGGAAACTCGATCCCCCGGACTTTTGCAGAAGACTTGCGCGCTGGAAACGCGTGGGGCAACCTCGACACTATCGAGGACTATCGAGCAAACCTTCTATTGACCAACCCGACGGGCTACGAGCTGGTTTCGATACACCTGTATCCACTTGAGGTCCAAGCGCCTGTATACCGCTTCGAGTCGGGTCATCTGACTACCTACGACGAGATTGCCTCTGTGACTATAAACACATGCAGAAATGCGGGCAAGGCGCTATTCATCGGCGAGTACGGGGCTGCTCCAGAGGACATCGCCGAGGGAACTGCCGAAGCGGCTGCGGAACACTTGAATGCTATGCTGGACGCTTTCACCACCCGAAAAGTCTCGTTGGCGGCTTATTGGGTCTACGGTTGGTACGCAGGGGACCCCAATCCAGAACAGGCTAACAGAATCGCCACTTTTGAAAACGAGCGCAGTTGGATACTGGATCGTATTGCCGCGGAAAACCGCGAGATCAGGAAAGACACTGACTTCGACGGTCTGCGAGATATCGACGAAGACGCGAATGAAAACGACTTGGTCGACCCGGGTGAAACAGCCCCCAATAATCCGGACACGGACGGCGACGGTGTGAGTGACGGGACCGAGGTCATGGTTGGCTCGGATCCGCTGGACCCTGAGGATACGCCACAACTTCCCGGCGTCGGCATGCGAGGACTTGCCGCCCTTACGCTAATCCTGGCAGGAATCTACCTTGGACAACAAGAGGTCTTTGCCCGAGGCACAAAGGGAAATACGGGGTGAATTAAGTACCTTGAGAGGCTCTTGCAGAAGCTCGCTACATTCGGTCCGCGTGAAAAGAGTGTGGGGTTTTACCAAGAGGCGGCTAATCGGTCGCAACGAGGTGCGCTATGTTTCTACGGAAGAAGTGGAAACGCTGAGAGAGGCCGTCGAGGCACACAGGGAGGTTCATCCTGCTGGCGGAACCACACGCAGACGAACTAATCCGGCTGACGCGCCGAGATCTTCCAAGTGAAACCACCGGGCGTAAGCACCGCTCGCGAAATTCCAGCCGTAAGCATAAGTAAATGCGTGGCCCCGCCCGAAAAAAGCCCGAAAAAAGGGCTTGCCAGAACGCAACGCCTATGCTATAACATTTTAGGAAGGGACGCCGTGGGGGCGTCTGGTGTTCGTGACTCTTGGTGTTGATTGCTATCAAAGTCCTGCTTGACGTGAAACCTACCTCAATGCTCATCCTTGGTCAATCCTCTACCACAGCAGTCTTGAACCCGTCGAGTGTATTATGGGTTAAGAAAAGGTAAAGGATCGCGTGATGAACATTTATGTGGGCAATCTGCCGTACTCCACAACCGAGGAAGATCTGAGGCAAAGCTTTGAGGCGTTCGGCCGGGTTGACTCAGCACGCGTCATCTTCGACAAGTTCACCAACCAGTCCAAAGGGTTTGGGTTTGTCGAGATGCCGAATGCAGCGGAAGCCCAAGCAGCCATTGGCGGGCTGGACGGAAAGCAGCAGGGGGGCCGTTCACTGCGCGTGAATGAAGCCCGGCCGAAGACCGAAGGCGGCGGCGGTGGTGGCGGCGGACGTGGTGGGGACCGCGGCGGTTATCGCGGACGCTAGTCTCGCCCATTATCCCAAAGACAGACAATCAAGCCACTCGGCGGATCCTCCGCCGGGTGGTTTTTCAGTTTCCTGGACAATCGCCGCGATCCGCGACGGGTGGAAGGAGAGCGATTCCCCTGCCCGAGCGCCAATTTGCTTGAAATTGGCGGTCGATTGTGTTATTCCATCGCTACCCAAGCCTACGTGACCTCCTGAGATGTCCCGACGCACAACCCCATGTTCAGCGGCACATCCCGGATGTTATGTACAAGGTGGCGACGGCGCGTCAGCGAGTGTCCAGCCCGAAGACGGGTGGGACGATGACGGGTGCGTCTTTCTTTCGATTGGCACGGACATGCTGGTCCGCACGTTGGGGAACGGGGCATTTTGCGGACTAACCCGCGTGTGGCGGGCGGCATGGCAGGGGCGAAAGACAAGCAAACTCGGGAAGTTTTCAGTCTATGAAGATACATCCATCGGCTATCGTCGACCCCAAGGCGGAGTTGGACGAGGGCGTCGAAGTCCAGGCATTCAGCATCATCGGGCCGCATGTGCGCATTGGCTCGGGGACGGTCGTGGGTCCGCACTGCGTGATCGACGGACGGACGATTATTGGAAAGAACAACCTGATTTTCGCCGGGGCACAAGTCGGATCGCGGTGCCAGGATCTCAAGCACAAGCCGGAATTCGTGGGCCGGTGCGAGATTGGCGACGGGAATATGATTCGCGAGTACGTCACGATTAGCGCAAGCACGATGAGCAGCTACGAAGACGAGCACCGCGTTACGACGATGGGCAATGGGTGCCTGCTGATGGCCAACGCCCACGTAGCCCACGATTGTTCGCTCGGGAATAACGTCATCATGGCAAACAGCGTTGCTTTGGCGGGTCATGTCCGCGTGGAAGACCGAGCCAATATCGGCGGGTTAAGCGCGGTCCATCAGTTCTGCGTGGTCGGCACGATGTCTATGGTGGGTGGGATGACGCGTATCTGGCACGACGTGCTCCCTTATATGCTCGTGGACGGGAACCCCGCCCGTTGTTGCGGTCCGAACACGGTAGGCCTCAAACGGCATGGGCTGACCGATGAGGGGCGGGCGCGCATCAAGGCGATGTACAAGATCTTCTATCGTTCCAACATGAATACGACGCAGGCGACCCACGAGATCGAGGCGCAAGTCGAAGACAGCGACGAGCGCACCTACATATTGGATTTCATCGGCAAGTCGATTCGCGGCATCACGCCGTAACAATAGCGGCCAGACGGGCCGCGGAAACATCAACCCGGCACACTTCGTGGCGCCCGCCTGAAGGACACACGTATGAACACGGTTCGCGCCGGCGTGGTCGGCGTAGGCCATCTTGGCTACCACCACGCGCGCATCTACGCCTCCCTCCCCCACGTCAAACTCGTCGGAATCGCCGATCCCGACGAAGGGCGTCGAACTAAGGCCGTCGAAGATTTCCATACGCAAGGGTTCGACTCGGTAGACAAACTGCTTGCGGCCGGCGTCGATGCCTTGTCGATAGCGGCCCCAACCAGCTCCCACCATTGTGTCGCCCTTGAGGCTTTGAAAGCCGGCGTCGATATCATCGTGGAGAAGCCGATTGCCGCGACCGTGGTCGAGGCGGAGGAGATCGTTGCCGCGGCGGCACAGGCAGGCCGCTTGCTCCAGGTGGGCCATATCGAACGATTCAATGGGGCGGTCGTTGCCTTGATGGATGCGGTGGTCAAACCGCGCTTCATCGAGTGCCACCGCCTGAGCCCCTATCCCAACCGGGGCGACGACGTGAGCGTCGTGCTAGACCTGATGATTCACGATCTGGAGATCGTTCGCGCCTTGGTGCGGTCCGAAGTGGTGTCGGTCGATGCCGTGGGCGTATCCGTATTCTCGGGACAGGAAGACATTGCGAATGCGCGTATCCGGTTCGAGTCGGGGTGCGTAGCCAACATCACCAGCAGCCGGGTCTCCTTGGAGCGCATGCGGAAGATCCGCATCTTCGCGGAGGACATGTATGTGTCCACGGATTACAGTGCGCAGGAAGTCACCGTCTACAAGAAGAAAGCAGGGACGCTGGCCGCGGGCATGTCGCCCATGGAACTCATCACCGTCGAGCCGCTCGACGTTCACAAGGACGAGCCCCTCAAACGCGAGTTGGCCTCGTTCATGGAGTGCGTGCGAACGCGCCAGCGGCCGGTCGTCACGGGCGAAGACGCGTTGGCCGCTCTGCGCCTCGCAATGCAGATTGTCGAATCCATTCGGAAGCAATCGTGACTCACATCTATCTGTGCGCGGGCGAGACGTCGGGAGATATGCACGGGGCCAACTTGGTTCGCGCCCTGCGGGAAGCGGACCCGGCTGTCGAATGCGCGGGCCTGGGCGGCCATCTGATGGCGGAAGCGGGCATGCGTCTGGACTTCGACTTGGCGGGGCGCGCCATCATGGGGTTCGCCGAGGTGGTGAGGCATCTGGGGTTCATTCGTACGTTGTTCAACGAGACGGTCGCGAGGCTGGAGAGGGAACGTCCGGATTGCCTGGTCGTTGTCGACTATCCCGGTTTCAACATGCGGCTTGCGCGCGAAGCGAAGCGGCTTGCTATTCCGGTCGTCTGGTATATCAGCCCGCAAGTCTGGGCGTGGAAAAAGGGCCGGGTGAAGACCATCGCGGAAACCGTGCGAAAGATGCTGGTCATCCTTCCATTCGAAGAAGAGATCTATCGCCGGGTGGGTTTGGACTGCGAATACGTCGGGCACCCGCTGGTCGATCACCTCGCCAGCATGACCTTGACCGGGCAATACAGAGAGGGGCTCACCATCGGGTTGCTGCCGGGAAGCCGCGAGCAGGAGATTGGGCGCATTTTGGGTGTGATGATTGACGTTGCCCGTGGTATACGTGACAGACATCCCAACGCCCGGTTCGTCGTTCCTTGCGTGAGCGCGGAACGCGAGGCCCAAGTGCGGGCCATGGCCGGCGATTTCCCCCTTGAGACGATAGTCGGCAAATCTTATGAAGTGCTCAACGGCGCACGCTTTTGCCTCGTGGCATCGGGCACGGCCACGCTCGAGGCTGCGCTGTTTGGCGTTCCCATGATCGTTTTGTACAAAGTAGCTCCGGTGACCTACGCCCTGGCCCGGCTACTGGTGCATGTCGAACACATCGGCCTGGTGAACATCCTGGCGGGAAAGCGGATCGTTCCCGAGTTCATTCAGGGAGCGGCCACCGTGGAGACCATTCTGCCCGAAGCCCTTGCTTTGATAGAAGAAGGTCCGAGACGAAACCAAATGATCGACGATCTCGACAAGGTGCGCGAACGAATCGGAGGCCCCGGCGCGAGCAAGCGCGCGGCCCAAGCCGTTCTTTCCGTGGTCCAGGGAGTATCCCGTGCCTGACAGGCTCTACCTGATAGACGGAAGCGCTTTCGCCTACCGCGCATACTTCGCCATTCGCAATCTGACCAACTCCAAGGGAATCCCAACAAACGCCGTTTACGGGTTCGCCCGCGTGCTTATTAAAATCCTGCGCGAACAGAACCCAAGCCATATTGTGGTCGTGTTCGATGCGCCCGGAAAGACGTTTCGCGACGACATGTATGCGGACTACAAGGCTACGCGCCAAGAGACCCCCGAAGACCTGCGCGCTCAGTTTCCGTTGATGCACGAGGTTGTGAA
>JBAZRU010000336.1:0-7509 GCA_041662805.1 Candidatus Hydrogenedentales bacterium
GTCCCTTGGCCCTTTCCACCAACGCGTGGGATATCGCGGTGAGGCCGTCAAGCTTTGTGCGGTATGCCTCTTCGAAGAACACTTCTATCCAACTGAACAACGCCTTGTACCACCAAGGCCTCCGCTCCTTGATTAGGCCGCCGCGTCCCCACCAATCGATCCAGTCGCTGACGATGGGAATGCCTTTGGCCTTGGCGAACGCAAGCGCGGGCCAGACCACAGCGAGCCGTGTGTCGAGACAATGAATAATGTCGTAGGGTTTGTTCTCGCGCCGGAGAAACGAGTGTCTCCGAAACGCGCAGACCGGATCCCATCCCTGGCGTAGCGCACCAAAGAGAAGATCGGGGCTTTCGATGATTCGAAATCCGTCCACATGCTCGATCCGTGTCCGCCAACGTTCGGTATCGGCGTGACACATCACATCCACATCGTGACCTCGCTCGGCCAGTTCGTGTGCCCACGGATGAGCCCGGAAATTGATCTTGAATCTCCGATGATTGGAGACCAAGAGAATCCGCAAGGGTCTTTGAGTCGTATCGCGTGTCATGCGGTTGCCGGCTCTGCGCGATGGGTGTTCGCTTCATAGACTTCGCGAAGGATCGCCGGTACGTCGTACGTGATCTTCCATTCGGGAAAGTGCTCCTCGAACTTCTGAAGGCCGGATACCCACCAGATGTGATCGCCGATACGATTCTCTTCCACGTAGACCGTTCGCATGCGCTTCCCGCTTATGGTTTCGCAGAGCGCGATGGCCTCGTTCATGGAACAATTGCTGTACGTGCCCCCGCCGATGTTGTAGACCTCCCCAACGCGGGGTTCTTTGTAGAAGGCGTGAAACGCTTGGATGAGGTCATAGCTGTGAATGTTGTCGCGCACCTGCTTCCCTTTGTAGCCGAAGATGCGGTACGTGCGACCCGCGACGCAGCACTTCATGAGATAGGCAAGGAAGCCGTGCAATTCGGCCCCCGAATGTCCGGGGCCGGTGAGGCACCCACCGCGAAAACACACGGTCTTCATTCCGAAGTAGCGGCCATACTCTTGTACCATGACGTCCGCTGCAACTTTGGACGCGCCAAACACGGAATGCGTACATGCGTCGATCGACATGGTCTCGGTGATGCCCCTCTCGTACTCATGCCCGTTCTGAATCTCAAAGCGCGTTTCGAGTTCAACCAGCGGCAGCCGGTTGGGAGTATCGCCGTAGACTTTGTTGGTCGACGTGAAGATGAACACCGCGTTCGGAGCATGGCGGCGGGTAGACTCAAGCATGTTGAGCGTTCCCAAGGCATTGACGCCGAAATCGACCAATGGCGCGCCCGCCGCCCAGTCGTGCGATGGTTGGGCCGCCGTGTGAATCACGAGCGCCACGTCGCTTCCGTACTCGGCGAAGATGCGGTCAAGTGCATCGCCATCGCGAATGTCCGCGCTGTAATGCATGTAGGAAGGGAGACCGGTACGCAGTTCTTGCACGGCCCAGGCCGTCGAGGCCTCTTCGCCAAAGAACTCCTTGCGCATGTTGTTGTCGATGCCTACGACTTGAAACCCGAGTCCTCCGAAGAAGCGAGCCGCCTCGGCGCCGATCAGGCCGCCTGAGCCGGATATAATCGCTACGCTCATACTTCGTCTCCTTGGCGCGCGCGTTGGGTGCGTTCGCGTCGCGAGCCTCTAACCTGTTGGCGCTGTCTGCTCAATTGACGTACATGCTCTTTCGGGTACGCTCAACACGTGCTCATACACCCGCATCAAGCGGGAGTAGTAAACGTCTCTTGTGTATTCGCGCCGGACTTTCTCACGTCCGGCAAGCCCCATTTCGCAGCACTGTTGCGGGGCCGCCCATAGGCGCTCCAATGCAGCGGCTAGGTCGCCCGGGTCGTCCGGTGCGAACAGGTAACCCGTGGACGATTCATCCACAATCTCCGGTAGCGCCCCTATGCGCGACGCGACGACGGGCAAGCCTATTGCCATTGCCTCGGCGGCGACGAGGCCGAAGGCCTCATGCCAAATGCTGGGCACAACGCACGCCCGGGCATGCGCGTAAAACGAAGCGAGGGCCTGCTTGTCAAGATGCCCAACGAACCAAACGTTGGGCGGCGCTGTTCGCGCGAGAGATTCGCGAAGTACCCCTTCGCCCGCGATACGCACGGGGACATGCGGAAGAAGCCGTGCGGCGGCCACCAAGGTCTCGACGCCCTTCTCCGGGCTCAAGCGTCCGGCGAATGCGACATACTCTCCGCTTGATGCGTCCACGGGCGCGGCAGGTAGATCGACCATGTTTGGGACGACGTGAATTCGGTTCTTCGATATCCCTGCTTCAACCAGCCGCTGTCGCACGCACTCGCTCGGGGCGACAAAGAGAGATACGTTGTTTTGAATCAGGCCGAGCCTTCGCACCAAGTAACTGCGCGATGCCATCGCAATACTCTCGACGCGGTTTCCGCGACAATCCACGAGCGCACAACGATACTCATGGCCTCCCCTGCACAAATCGCAGGGCTTGCCATTGCGGAGATGGATGCCGGTGGGGCATACAAGTCTGTAATTCGGGCAGCGCATAACCGTAGGGATGCCGCGTTCCTTGCACGCGGTTAGCACGGATGGGGAGATGAGCGGATACACGTTGTGCACGTGCGCAAGGTCTGGCAGTTCGCGCCGAATGAGGTGCTCGACATCCTGTTTCGAAGCGGGCGAATAGACGCCCGAGAGCGCTGCCTTGAGCTTGCCTGAGAGACCCTTGATGGCATGGCTTCGCTTCTCATAGGTCGAAACGTCATGCCCATTCTCGCGTAACATGGCGCATATCTGCTCGAACATGGAATCTTCGCCGCCGCGAAACCGGTAATGATTGTGAATCTGGAGGAGCCTCATGATGTAGTCCCTCCCGTGGACGCGCACGAAGCTGCGGACGAACCCCGCCCCTCGATAAGTGCATCGACTATTCGAACGGCGGCATCGAAAGAGAATTCTTCGCGAGCCAAAGTCCGAATGCGCACCTCGTCGTAACGTGAGAGGTTGTTGAGCATGTCTTCCAGAGTGGATAGGAAGGATACTTCGTCGCCCGTCTTGAAGATTTCGCCCGAGACTCTTGACGCAACAGACTCGCCAATACTCCCGGCGTCACTCGCCAGCACCGGCTTCCCGAAAGCGAAGGCCATATACTTGACCCCGCTTTGGCTGCCTTCAAGGTACGGGAGCAGGACAACGTCGCATGCCTTGAAAAGCAGCTCCATTTCGCTATCGGGCACCGGTTCCAGGCGGGAATCGATGGCGACACTGGAAGACGCGGAGGCCAACACCGCTTGTAGTTCGCGTCCGTAGGCAGGGTTGGTGACTTCCCCACGTATGAGCAACGTCAAATTCTCTATAGGCGCGGATTGAAGCGCCTTGATCGCGAAATGCGTTCCCTTATACGGGCGCTGCAGCCCAAACACCAATGCGATCCGCCTGCTGTGGGGTAGACCCAGCCGGTCGCGGGCTTCACGCTTGGTTAGGGCAGGGTCATCCGGCGGATGATACGTTCCGTGGGGTATCACATGAACTTTGGTTGACGCAACACCGAACTCTTGAACCAAGCGATCCTTGAGCGATTGTCCGTGCACGACGATCACGCTGGCCATAATTCGGTAAATCACCCAGAAGATGAGACGGTTCTTGGGAGTGTCCCGATCATGTGGAAGGACGTTGTGCGCGGTGTAGATGATGCGCTTGCGCAAGAGTCGAAATGCCGAATACATCAGAACACAGCGGAGAAAGGGTCTTCCTATGCTGACGTCGTAGATCGCGGGGGACTTGGAGGCCGCCACATGTCGAAGCAAGCGAATGTAGTAGCGCGCCAGTTTGGCCAACTCGGAAAGCGTGGCATATTCTTTTCTGTCATATCCCCGAAGATTCAGGAATCGGACGTTCTCCTCGAAATCCAGATCCGCGTGCATGTCTCCGCCAATGACCTCAATGCAATGCCCCAGCCGCGCATACGCGTTGGCAACTTCCCGGACGTAGTGCGCCTGAAAACCACTCGCGAGTATGATGCGCGGAAGCGATGTAGACCTTTCCCCGTCGCCAAGAGGCACTCTTAGGGACGACTTCTCCGCGTCGTTCATGATTTGCCTGCTGGCACGGGCGACGGGAGACGCGCCGGAAAAGGATAGATGGTGGGTGCACTGAACTTGCCGCGTGCTCGTGATTGCAGCAGCGCCGCAATTTCGGGACTCGGGGCCAGAAAGGCGAGTTGCGCCAATGTTAGGAATTGCACGAAGGTCTGCATCGTCGGAACAAGCAACGTGGATTCGGCCATGCCCCCGACAATGCCCAAGAGTAGCAAGCTTCCCAGCATCGCATAGCGCGGATCGTCGGTGATCCGGAAATAGGATACGGTCCTCGCCAGCCCAAGGAATTGTATGAGCGCGTAGGCACTGACGCCGACGACGCCGAGTCCGAGAAGAACTTCAAGGAACACCGAATGGCACTCGGCGATGGGCCAACCCTGCCGCGCGGAAATTTCGCGAATGTGTTCAACGGTGAAGAAGCTGCCGTAACCGTAGCCTTGAATGGGACGGCGTGCCGCGTATTCCAAGAGGTTTTGCCACAGCGGAAGGCGTCCGGTCAACGTCAACGCCCCGGAAATGTCCTGGTCGGTGCGGCCCAAGAGGACGGTATTGGTGAACAAGGAAGCGAGTGAGTCTCTCGCAAAAATGACGACGCCGAGAAGGAGTGTCATACACGCGCAGAAGATGAAGGGGACATGCCGTGAGCGTCCGAACACGAGCGCCGAAAGAAAGGCGAAGGCGACCCCACAACTAAGGAGCGACGTGCGCGACTTTGTGAGCACCAAGAATACGCAGGCAAAGAGGACGCCGGCGGCGAAGAGCCTACGAAACCGTCGTTCGGTCAGAGCCGCGGTAATGCCGGAGAGAATGATCAGGGAACAATTGACGCCTTGGTTGTTGGGATGGATGGTCCCCGCGAATCGGTATCGCTCGGCAGAGGGCCGGAAGGTGCCAAGGGCAAGTTCCGCCGCAATTCCAATCAGTAGATACGCGAGAGAGCTCAAGAACACGAGCAGGACGATTTCACGCAGCGATAACCGTGTCACCACGGCCAGTGCACCGATAGCAAGCATGGCAATGACGACGAGCCTGCGGCCCGTGAGGGCGCGTTGGTCCGCCCATGTGATGCTGAGCGTAATCCAGATCATGAAGAAGATAATCAGCGCCGCGAGAATCCCGCGCATTTCGAGCGGCCGCCGGTTGGAACCAAGCAGAATCAGGGCGCCGATTGCGCCGACGAGAAGAAAGCCCACTTGACGCTTGGTGTTTCCCTCTGCGGCGTGACGCTGAAGGGTATCCGCGGAAGGAAGGTAGTCTTCACCAATGCTGAAAGACCGCATCGGGTCGTGCAGTGCGATAAAGAACGCGACGCTCAGACCGAGAAACAGCAGCCAGGGAATGGGCCTGGTTGCCTCGGTCTCGACAGGACTTGGGATGGCACGTGTCACGTGCATGCGCGTGCCCCCTGTGCGCGGCGAAACGCCAGAATGAAGACCGCGACGCGAACAACCGCGGCGGATGCGCTCGCGGCAATCTGCCCGAGTGCCGCGCCCATAGGCCCGTAGGCCCTTGCGAAACCAATTCCAAGTACGAGCATGGCCGCCAACGCCACGAAGTTGACGCGGAAATCGAGAGACGCCTCTTCCATAGCGAACAGCCCGCGCGACAAACAGAAGCCGAGGGCCACGAATACGAGGTTGATCGACAGCAGGGCAACCAGAAGACCGCTGCCAGCGTACTTCGGCCCGTACAGTAGGACCACGAGGAAGTCGCCAGCCAAGAACAGCACAGCGCTGAACAAGAGGAGTGAACCTGCGTAAGTGAGCGAAGACTTCAAGACGGTCCGCGCAAGTTGCTCGACGCCTCCGCGCGCATAGGCGTGCATGATATGGGGACCGAGATAATTTTGAAGTCCGAGGATCAATGGGTTCAGCAATGTGACGGTGCCCAGCGCAACGCCCCACGCGCCGACGGACGCCGCACCGTGAAAACCGACGATCAACCACGCATAGAGGTTCATGCTGATGCTCCACACGAGCCCGCTCGCAAACAGCCATTTCCCCGAAGACCAGGCAAGCGCCAAGTCCCCCTTCGCGGACGGAAGATGAATCGCGATGGCCGCGCGCCGCGACCAGTACCAGCCCAACGAACCCACTGCGCACGCGGAACCCAAGGCCAGTAGCTCGCTTGAAGCGTTGAGTGCGCCGGCGATAGCGAGAATTCCAAGAGCTCCGAGTTGCCATGCTGCGACTGACGCATCGAACGCAACCGCTCGGGATACCTCGAACTGGGCAAAGCACACTTGCCGAATGAAATCGCGAAGCAGCAGAAAACTAATCGCGATGCCCAAGGCAAGCAACATGCCCGTCATGCCTGAAGTGGGCTGCAACTGCCATGCAATGAACGCGCCCACGACAATCAGAAGCGCGACAATGACGCCAAGGGTCAATTGAAAGAGCAGTGCACTACCCGTGAACCGAGGGCGATGGTTCTCCTCGGTTCGAGGGTAGTAAATCATGTACGGTGTGGAAATCAGCGAGCCTTGGATCGTCATCAAAAACGTCAAGACACTGAACCCAAGCATGTACAGACCGAACTCTTCTTTGCTGCACGTGCGGCCAATCAACACGCTCGTTGCGAACGTAGTTCCGCTGGCGATAACTTGATCCGCAATCGTGAGCGAACCGCCGCGCAATGCAGACCCCCCGCCCGGCGCTTGGCTTGCGGGGCGCCGTCGAAGGACCGATATGCGGCTGGCTATTTCGGCTGCGTTGCTCACGATGGACACTCGATACGCCGGTTGTAATTGTCGGACATTAGCACGCGCCACGTTGCAGAAGCACGGCCGGGACGGTCTGCACGATCAGCTTGATGTCGAGCCAGAATGACTGCCTGCGTATGTATTCGATATCGAGGCGAACCCACCGATCGAAATCCCGGTCATGCCTGCTCGTCACTTGCCAAATGCACGTTAGTCCAGGTTTAACGTCCAAGCGCCGCCAATGCCAGGAGTCATACGCCTCTTCCTCGGTTACGGGAAGTGGCCGCGGCCCTACAAGACTCATCTCGCCCCTCAGCACATTGAAGAGCTGAGGCAACTCGTCGAGGCTAGTCTTTCGGAGAAACGCCCCGATCCGAGTAACGCGTGGGTCTTTGGCCATCTTGAAGGCGACACCGCTACGCTCGTTGAACTTCATCAAGTCGGCCTTCAACGCTTCGGCATCCACGCTCATGCTGCGAAACTTGTAGAGGTGAAAGGGCCGGCCCCCTCTGCCGCCGCGAAGTTGCGTGAACAGAACCGGGCCGCGCGAGGTCGTCTTGATGGCAAGCGCAATCACGGCCATGATCGGTGCGAAGGCGATAAGAGCCGCAAGCGCACCCGCGAAATCAATTCCTCGTTTCCACCAAGGTAATGGCTTTGCGAACAGATGCAGCCCAGGACGGCAGGCGGCAGTATGGAGGCGCG
>JBAZRU010000337.1:0-7504 GCA_041662805.1 Candidatus Hydrogenedentales bacterium
CGAAAGCGCGGCAATCGCCGAGGAATTCGGTGTAACGTTGGGCGTTCAAAACCATCACGATACGGGGATCTCGACCGCCGCGTACGTCGAGTTTCTCGACGAAGTCGGCCACGCCAACTGCAAGGCAATGTACGATCCCTGGGTGCCGGCATTGCTGGGAGAAGACCTGTACGAGAATGCGAAGCGTCTTGCCCCCAAAATGGTTCAGACCACCCTGGCCGACTATGTTCGCCTCCCGCGCTACGCGTATCTGCCGGGTTTGGTCAACTATCGCGAACTCCCGGCAATGGTCCGGGCTGTGCCCCTCGGTGCCGGATTCCTCGACCTGGCCGCCTTTGCCCGCGGATTGAAGGACGGCGGGTTTGACGGCTACGTCTGCTACGAGATGTGCTCTCCGCTTCGCGGTGGTGGCAGCGAGGCCAATCTGGACTCCACGGCCCGGACGAGTCTCGACACGATCCAAGCGCTGTTCGCGTAATCGCCCAGAGCGCATCTAGCTGAGGTCTAGGCAATCAATGTGCACGCTACTGCCGGACTCTGGCAGAGACCCACAGACTCACTGGTGAGGATTCCCCACCCACGCAAAGTGTGTCCGGGAAGATCCAGTCCGTGCTGGTCCGTGCCCGTCCGTGCTGGTCCGTGCTGGTCCGTGCCCTTCCGTGTCAATCGGTGTGCATCGGTGGTTGAGTCTCTTTCGACTTCGTCCGGCGACGGACCGGGCGAGCCTCCGCTCACACCGCTGTGTTCAGAACCACGGCAGCGTGAATAAGCGCCTTGAATGCCTTCTCATCAATTTTGTCACCCTCATGAATGTCGATGGCGCGCCGGGCGTTGCCTTCGAGGCTGGCGTTGAAGAGGCGGGCAGGGTCCTCCAACAATGCCCCCTTGGCGAAGGTCAACTTCACGTAATTCCTATACGTCTCGCCGGTGCAGATAATCCCGTCATGCGACCACACCGGAACCCCCAACATCGCATTCGACGGCTTTCTCCATTTCACCTCCTCGACCACGCCGGGATCGGCCTGTATGATGAGTTCTCGGACCCGAGCCAGCACCTCGCCCCGCCAATCACCCAACTCCGCGATCCGCGCATCAATCAAACGAGAAGGAGAATCGCCCCCGGTTTCTTCCTTCGAGCCGCTCTTTGTCTTATTCATGCCTTGTGTCGAGTCCTCACGGTTGTTGTCGCTCACATATCACCAAAGTCAGCACCAGCAAGCACTTGCTTACTACGCGCCTTGCACTTGCCGCTCACATTCGTCTTCGTTCGCCAGGCAAACTTCTGGCATGCCTCACCCAACCAACGACTTGAGCTTCAGGCGGCACCGGCAAGCATCCTCAAAAGCAGTTCTCGCCAGGCAGTTCCGCTGCCTGGCGAATCCAACTCGCCACGAGTTCTTCATCAATTTCGCCGTCTTCGTGGATATGGAAGTAACGCACGTCCTTCAACTTGGACTCAACGGGCGGGACAGGCCGCAGCGACGTGCCGCGGAAAAAGGTCACCTTGATGTACTTCGTGATGCAATGGAAGGCAAGGAACCAGCCTTGCCCCTCGATACCGTAGAACGGCGAGTTCCACCTCACGGCCTTGCGCACGCCGGGAACGGTGCGCACGATGAGCGCGTCCAGGCGGCGGCCGACGCCGCGTTTCCAGTCCGGCATGGCCGCGATGTAGGCTTGCACGGGGGCGTCGCCGTCGGCCTTGGCGATCTGAGGATTGCCGCCGGAGAGAAGCTTCGGCTTCGCAGCGACCCGCTTGCCCGCGCCCTTCTTTGCTACCTTCACCGGCTTCTTGGACGTGTTGCCAGCCATCGCGTTACTCCCACTAATGAATGCGCAAGAGCAGCAAACCGGTCCGATACGGGGGTGCTGCCATGCGACGTGCCGTGGAACAGCCGTAGGGCCGTCACCTATCAATAGTCTGCCAGGAAAGCACCAAGATCGTAACCTTCCGCCTCAGCGAGTGTCAACGGTCCGCGAAGCAGGAGGGGGTGCGTCCCAAGAGTGGGAGCGGGCAATATTCCCTGAGAATCGACTAGTTCTTTGCGGATGCTCGGCTACAAGCTGCGTGGGCCAAGCTAAAGGGGGTCGCGTACTACTATTTCCTCGCAGAAGGTCTTGCAGCGTTCTCACAGAGTGGTTTGAACTCCCTGCGCTATACGGCCCAGCGAGAGATGGCTTCTTTCACCTTGTCACTCCTGCGAATCCTGTCGATTGGACTCGTCCCTCTCTCCAGCCTTCTTCTCCCTTTTCCTGTCGCTTTTCTTCTTTGGTGTATTTCGCGTATTTCGTGGTTCTTGCTCTTCACTCTTCATCCGAATCAGGACAGCGAAGTGGATGCATAGAAGCACCAAGTGCAACGAACTCACCTATATATATAGGAAGTAACACTCGAGGGCCAAACCATGACTACGCAGTCCCATTCACAATCCACCCGCGCCTCCCTGAAATCTGGACTCCAGACTCCGGGCTCCAGAACTCCGCTCCGTGCGGCACGCCCCCCCTTGAATCGTCAACAGAACGCAGGGGCACACCCCCCACGCAGAATCGAACGCGGACACCTATACGCAGCATCCTGGTCCCTAATCCAAAATTCCCTACCCCCCCCTTGAACCGTCAAAAGAACGCAGGGGTGCACCCCCTACACGTAATCGGACAAAGACCCCTGTACTCAACAAAGGAGAAGACCCCGCCATGTCACAGGAGGTTAACTGTATCCATCGCACGCACGACCGCTCCCTTTATTCATCTGTACCATCTGCGTCATCTGTGGACAAATCTCGTATTCCTCCGGCCTTTCGCCGATATTCCAACTCGCTTCGCGGGACACTCCCCCTTGAATCGTCAAAAGTTTCACGGGTACACCCCCCTGCACAGAATCGGGTGCGGACCCTATACGCAACATCTAGTTGTCCGCGGCCTTCTCCACCCACTGCGGGAAGGCGACACCGAAGAGCGAATCAGGTGGTGTAGCGAGCGTGGCGGGTAACGCCAGGGTCGTCAGATGGTCGCGGACAGCGTTGGTGACCAGGCTGAAATTCGGATTGGCGCTCCGGCATGCAGCGCGGATACCGGCTAGCGTAGCCATGCCTCCGTCCCAGTCGGCGCGGTCTGCCGTCATATTCCCGGCGGGGTTGAAGTCGATTTTGTCGGTAAAGAACCCGTCGATGAAGATGCCGTCGACACCGGCCTTGGCCAGCTCCGCCGTCTGCGCGACGAGCCGCTCGCGAAGGGCAGGCGATCCGGGGTTGAGCCAGACCCAACGCGGGCCGGGCACGGTCAACGGAACGCCCCACCGGTCGGTGCTGACGAAATTGGCCATGTGCTCTTTGTGGAATTCGGTGTCGGGATTGGAGGTTTGCAGGTTGAACCGCAGATACAGGGCAACACCCGCGTCATGGCAGGCCTTGGCCGCCTCGGTCAAACCTTGGATCCCGCCGAGACCGGGGTCCGGCGTGAAGTCGGCGATGCCGTTGTTCTGGCCGCCGGATTTCCAGTCGGTCAGGAGCAGGGCGTTCTTGCCTGCTTCGCGCGCGAGCCGTGCCTTTTCGGCAAGCCCGGTAAACGCGATTCGTTCGCAGTCCTGCAACGCGGGGCGAGGGACATCCGGAGCACCCCCGAACGTCTCCTTGAACCAAGCTCCGTAGAAGCCCGCCGCCACGGCCGCGTCGCCGTCGTGGAACCGCAACACCACGGGCGTGGCGGTAAAGGGCGTGCCCGCCGGGTGATAGGCCATGTGCACAAAGTTCATGGAGATTCCCGCGGGGATGCCGTCGAGCTCGTCGGGGCGCGGCCAGTTTCCGTCGAACCGGTTCGACGCAGTTCCCGGTTGGAGCATCAATTGGACGGTGGTTACGCGGCGAACCGGGTCGTGGGCCGCGAAGTAGACGCCGCGCCCGAGCTGCGGCGCGAACAGGTGCACCCAAGGCATGGACAGCGTATGCGGGTAGACAAAGAGCTGCTCCGGATACAGCTCGCCGAAAGGCGTCATATTGGCGAAGGTGTGGTAGATGCGTTGCGCATCGGTCGCCGCGCCGATCGGCACGGTTCGGATGGTGTTCTTGCGCAGGTATTCCTTGTCGCCCAGGCCTTGCGTGCCACCGATGATCGGGTAATAGACCTCGCCGATCTCGAGGCTGGTGCGGTTGTCGATGGTCATGCCGAATTCGACCTGGCCGCCGCGCAGGGCAATGGTCATCGTGACGGCGGCGTCGTAGAACACCCCATAGATCGAGGCGAGGGGTCCATCCCAGTGGAGGGTGAGCACGCCGTTTTCGAGGGTGTGACTCGTCAGCCGCTGCGACACACCCAGGATGCGATTGGCCTCGGTGTTGGTCCAGGCCTCTTTGGCGACGATGGGTAGCGCGAAGGCGAAGTTGTCGGCGAGCCGGGGTTCGAGTATGAGGTCAAGTCCGCTCTTCTTGTCGAGGATACGGGCAATGGCCCCATTCATCTTCCGCACTTCCACGAGGTACAGGTCGTCTTCGAGGCGGATACGTTCGGCAGGGTCGCCGTCGGCAACCTTCAACGCGGGGAGTAGGTCGACGGTGCGGACCTTGTCGATGCAAAGCATAGAGAAACTAGGCTGGCCGGCATCGTCGACGGCCTCGATGTAGACCCGTTCGCCCCGGTGGCCCGATCCGTCAAGGACCATCGGCGTGAAAGTCGTGGAGTTCGGCGAGTAGGCGCGGTCCAGCTCGGTGCCGTCTTCGAGGTTCAGGGTGAGGTAGTTCCAGCGGTTCCAGGTCTTGCCCCACTCATCGGACCAGCCCGCCACTTGCACTTCGACTCCTTCCTTGTCGAGCACGAAGGGTGTCGAGCGGAGCTTGCCCGTGGCGGGTTCGCCGCCCTTCCCGCTCCACGCGAACCGGCGGCCTTGCCAGCCCGAATACCAACCGCCTGCGCTGTTGTCGTCGACGGCCCAGTTGGGATCGCCTACCCAACCGGCCAAGTCGCCCGTCTCGAAGTCTCCGTTTGCGATGACGCTGGGCTCTTCGGTTACTGCCTCGACCGCCTTCGGAACCGTTGGCGTGACCTCGGCGCCGGGGTCTTCGAGCACGAGCGCATACTGTTCGCCCGGCACCTGCACCTCATAAGGCAGCCGGACCACGACCGGTTCGACGAAGGGCGACACGATCCGCACCGTGGCGCGCTCGACCCCGGCGAAGGCCTTGACGGACACAGGGACGGCGTCCCTGGAGGTGTTGGTCAGGACGATCGCACGACGGCCCGAGGCGGGATCGCGCCAGACCGCGTGCTGCACGCCGCCCGAGGGCTGGGCGCCGCCGAAGTCCACGTCATTGCCATATAGCCGTTCGCCCAGAAAGATGATGTCTACATATTCGTCGCGGATGCGCTTGGCCTCGGCCACGTACTCCGACATGTGCCGCCACGGGGCGAAGCCCATACCCCGGTTGAATTTGTGGGGCGACAGCATGACCACGTGGCCTTCGCGGAGGGCGTTGTTGATCCCGAAGAAGTCGTAGGGCATGTAGTGGCCGACGGTCTCGGTCAACTCGGGGAACAGACGGCGCGCCACCGTCATGTTGCCTGCCCACCAGGTCGCGGTTCCATGGGTCAGCATGCGGTCCCAGTTGCACTCGAACGACATGGAGAAGTCGGGCTTCACCTCGCGGCACTCGCGCCCGATGCGGTCGATCAGTTCCAGCGTCCCCTTCCACCCCGACTCGTCGGGGGTGTGGCCCAGTTCGGCGATGTTGGGGTTGTACTCGATGGCGTTCGGGAACAGCTTGTCGATGTGAAGACCGTCCGCGCCCAGTTCGGCGAGCTTGCGGAAATAGGCTGCCGTCGGGTCGGCGACACCGGGGAATCCTGGGTCGACGAATGCCATGCCCGGCACGGTGTAGGCCAAGCGCGAACCGACCGTACCCATGCCCCAATAGCCGATCCAACTGGTCTTGCCGAATTCGTTGTACGAAACGTACCGGTTCAGTTCGTTCTTGAACCAGTCGATGTCGAGCATGGCGCAGTGGATATTGGCGAAGAAGTAGACCCGCACGCCCATCTCATGACACTCGCGGATGGCCTTCTCCACGTCGTCCCACGTGCCCAAGCGCGGGTCGGGTTCGTAGTACGGGTATCCGTTGTCGTGACCGCCAAACTGCCAACCCGCGAGTTGCAGCGAGTCGATGCCGTATTTCAGACCCTCGCGTGCAAGCTCGGGCACATCCACGAAGCGGTAGTTGATGTTCCCCTCGGGCAGCATCATCATGATCATCTGGTAGAAGTGCTTGCCGCGAATCCAGTCGTTTGCGCGCGGGCGCAACCCGAACGTTTCCAGGAACCAGGCTCGGTAAATCTGCCCCACCTCTACCCAATCGCCGTCGCGGAAGGCGAGGACCCAGGGGCAGCCCTCAAACGTCTGGCCAGACTTGAGATGGGGATGGTGCACCAGGGACGCCGCGATGTCCGCGGTTTCGCCCTCGCCTGTTTGCTCGTAACGCCAGGATTTGAGCCGGGGAGTCTCGTCATGAGCCCCCATGTAGAAGCCCCGGTTCATGGCCTCATTCACGGCGGTCATGAAGCCCATGTTGAGCCCGGGATAGGAAAAGACGGCCGTGTTGAAGGGCGTGTTCAGCGATTGGGAAGCTGGGGGCGGCATCAGACGGGCAGGCTCCGCGCCGGCCTCTTTCCGAAATTTGGCCAAGCCAGGTACCTGTGGATATCTCACTTCGACGACCGTCGCGCCAGAGCGGTTGTCTACGGTCAACTGAACAGTGAGGGTATCGCCCATTCGATAGGACACGGTCACCCGGATGTCGTGGCTCACGGCCTTCTCATCCACGAGCGGTCCGTTCCAAGTAAATCGACATGAAGAGGAGTCGCTCGATGTCGTAGGCGTTGACTGGGCACTCGCCCTAATCACAACGTCTCCCTCACCGACATGCCGCACGACGAGACTGAATGCTTCCGCGGGGACGCCCGTGGCATCCAGTCCTATGCCGCTCTGGAGGTCTGTCAGGCTACGGACGGCACCTGTGCCGTGATCGAGTTTGAGAGTCATCCCGGGACCCGAGAGTGTCGTCTCTTTTGACAGATTCGTTTCCGCCGATGCGACTGCCAAGACACACGCGAATACGATGGTAATACCCCTGAGAACCACGGTTCCCCCTCCCGTTAAGTGTCGCGCCATCCGCCCGTTTGCCGCGTCCATGCTCGGCGGAAGCGGAGCTTTCGCTGGATACTGAATGCGGCTGAAGACAGGAGCTGTCTGGCGAGTGCGAAAACGCTGCAAGACCACTGCGATTCTCATCGTTTGTGGTGATAGTCTTCGTCTATTTGCATTTGACCAGAACCAGCCTCCGAACTTCAATTCGCCGATACGATAGCCGCTCTGCGTCTCGCTCTGGGACGCCTTGGCTGCTGCGGTTGAAATCTCGCCGGTTTGAGGAGTAGGGTTCTCCCGCACTACTCATCTGATATGGAGTCGCGCATTCAATAGCGAAGCGTCATTTGAGGAGGAGTCGCGCCGTCACCTCTCAAA
>JBAZRU010000338.1:0-7498 GCA_041662805.1 Candidatus Hydrogenedentales bacterium
TCGTTGGAATCGGCCGCCGCTCCCGGTTACACTACCGCCTGAAAAAGGAGTTACCTTCATGGCTACAGTGTCCGCGTCCAAACTCGCACTTAAGGGCGGTTCGCCCATCCGTTCGTCCGAAAAGACATGGCCCAAGTGGCCTGTTTTCGACGACACCGAACGCAACGCGCTGCTCGGCGTCCTCGAAAGCGGGACGTGGTTTTTCAACGAACGCGTCAAGACGTTCGAGAGCGAATATGCCGAGTTCCAGGACGCGAAGTTCGGCGTCTCGTGCAACAGCGGCACCGCCGCCCTGGAAATCTGCCTGCAGGCGCTTGGCATCGGACACGGCGACGAGGTCATTGTACCGCCTTATACGTTCGTTGCAACGGCCAGCGCGGTCATGCGGGTCGGCGCGACCGCCATCTTCGTCGATGTGGATGACTCGTGGAACCTCGACCCTGAGTTGTTTGAAGCTGCCATTACCCCGCGGACGAAGGCCGTCATGCCCGTTCACTTCGGCAGCGCCGTTGCCGACATGGACCGTATAAACGCCATCGCGGCCAAGCACAACGTCCATGTCATCGAAGACGCCTGCCATTCCTGGGGTTCGAAGTGGAAGGGCAAAGGCACCGGCGCGCTGGGGTTGGGCGGTTGCTTCAGCTTCCAGATGTCGAAGAATCTCACGGCCGGCGAAGGGGGCATCATCCTCTCCGACAATGAGGAATTTGCCGAAAACTGCCGTTCCATCTCCAACTGCGGCCGCGCGAAGGGCGCCATGTGGTACGACCACACGCTCGTCGGCACTAACGCCCGCATGTCCGAATTCCACGCTGCCGTGCTGAGCGCCCAATTGACGCGCCTGGAGGCGCAGACGTTGCTTCGCGAGCGCAACGCGGCCATCCTCAACAAAGCCCTGAGCGCCATCGGAGGCATCATCCCGCAGCCCGACGACAAGCGCATGACACGCCGCGCCTATCACCTCTACAACTTCCGCATCGATCCCGACACTTTCGGGTGCCCCCGCGACAAAGTCGTCGAAGCGGTCAAGGCAGAGGGATTGTTTTGCGGCAGCGGCTACGTTCGCCCCCTGTACAAGCAGCCCGTGTTCCTCAACCACAAGGGCGGCCCCGATTACGGCAGCATCGTGTGCCCCATGGCCGAAGACCTCTGCTACCGCAGTGCCATGTGGTTCACGCACCCGATCCTTCTCGCATCAGAGGAGGACATGAGGGACATCGTGCGCATCTTTGAGAAGGTCAAGGAGCATGCGTCGGAGTTGGCGGGGGACTAAGCAAGAGGTTGTCGAAATGGGAATAGCCATTGCAATAGATCGCGAGCAGCTTGCCCTGTTCTGCAGGCGAAACCAGATCAGGAAGCTTGCCTTCTTTGGGTCGGCGATTCGCAATGACTTCCGCGAAGAAAGTGACGTCGACGTTTTGGTGGAGTTTGGACAGGGAGAGACGCCGGGGCTGCTTCAGATGGTGTCCCTCGAGCAAGAACTCACGGAGATGTTTGGCCGCAAAGCCGACCTTCGAACGCCCGCCGAGTTGAGCAGGTATTTCAGGAATGAGGTTGTCGAGTCGGCAACGGTTGCCTATGAAGCAGAATGACCGAATCAGACTTCGGCACATGCTCGATGCCGCCCAAGATGTTCAGAATGCCGTGCGCGACAAGTCGTTGTTGGACATTCAGGACGACCGGATGCTACTGATGGGTATCGTTAAGTCGATCGAGATTATCGGTGAAGCTGCTTCACGCATCGATCCCGCGGAGCAAACACAGTTGCCCGGCATTCCCTGGCAATCCATCGTTGGCATGAGAAATCGGCTAGTTCACGCCTATTACGACATTGACGTCGAGCAGATTTGGAGAACATCCATAGAAGACTTGCCCGATTTAGTGCGTCAAATTGAGCAAGCTTTGATTGGTCAGGACTTGTGATAGGCTGAAATCCGACATATTCACGTCTAGTTCGCCTCGCTGGCAGGTACCGAAGTAATCAGAGCAGAGAACAAACGCAAGGCTGTTTAGCGATCCATGGGATTCTACTCGCGTTACATTTTCCCGAGCGTCATGCATTGGGTCATGTCCAGCGGTCAGATGAAAGAGATCCGCGCGGCGGCGCTTGCCGGCGTGTCCGGCCACGTCTGTGAGATTGGCTTCGGAACGGGCCTTAATCTTCCTCACTACCCTCCGCAGGTTTCGAAGATTACCGCAGTCGACCCGAACCCCGGGATGGACAAGCGCGCCCAGCGCCAAATCGAGGCCTGCACGATTCCCGTGGAAAAGCTGCAACTCGACGGCGAGTCGCTTCCGTTCGAGGACCGCTCCTTCGATTGTGTCGTCTCGACGTGGACTCTGTGCAGCATACCCAACGTCGACAATGCCCTCGATGAAGTCCGGCGCATTCTGAAGCCGGGAGGCCGCTTCTTTTTCGTCGAGCACGGACTAGCGGACGACCCCAAAGTCCAACGCTGGCAACACCGGCTGAATCCACTGCAGAAGCTCCTTGGCGGCGGTTGCCACCTCAACCGCGACATTCGTGCTTTGATCAACGCTCGAGGGTTTCACATTGAACACATCGAGACCTTCTATCTCAACCGCGAACCATCATTCGCGGGCTTTCAGTACAAAGGCACGGCCACAGTAATATAGCGAGCATGCATTGTACTCGCGCCGTTGATTCGGCTATTGTCTTCGAGGGGGAATTCATTCGTTTCTAGGCTATCGCCGCCCAAGGAGTCAAACCATGCCGCCTAAAGTCGCCATGATCGGCGCAGGAAGCATTGGCTTCACGCGCAAGCTTATCCAAGACATTCTGACCGTTCCCGAATTGCGCGATACGGAATTCGCCCTCACCGACATCGAACCTCGCAATTTGGACATGGTATGCCGCCTTGCGGCACGCGACATTGAGGCTAACGGCCTGCCCGTAAATGTCACCGCGACCCTCGACCGGCGCAGGGCGCTCGAAGGCGCGAACTTCGTCTTTTGCACGGTCCGCGTCGGCGGACTTGAGGCATTCCAAGCCGATATCGACATTCCTCTCAAGTACGGCGTCGATCAGTGTGTGGGGGATACTTTATGCGCTGGCGGGATCATGTACGGCCAGCGAGGCATCCCCGCCCTCCTCGACTTCTGCCAGGACATCCGCGAAGTTGCGGCGCCCGGTTGCGTCTTCATGAATTACTCGAACCCCATGGCCATGCTCACGTGGGCCTGCAACAAGTACGGCGGGGTGAATACCATCGGGCTCTGCCACGGCGTCCAAGGCTCCTGCGAACAAATCGCCGAGGTGCTGGGGATTCCCTTGAGCGAACTTGACGTCACCGCCGCGGGCATCAATCACCAGACCTGGTTCATCAAAGTGGCCCATCGCGGCGAAGATATGACCGGCAGGCTGCTGGAAGGGTTCGAGAACCATCCGGTCTATAAGAAGACCGAAAAGGTGCGAATCGACCTTCTGCGCCGATTCGGGTACTACACGACCGAGAGCAACGGCCACGTTTCCGAGTATCTTCCGTGGTATCGCAAACGCACGCACGAGGTGCGCAAGTGGATTGACTTGAGCACGTGGATCAACGGGGAGACGGGCGGTTACCTACGCGCGTGCACGGAGGGCCGGCATTGGTTCGAGACCGATTTCGACAAGTGGATGAAGGAGCCGTCACCGCAATTCCGGCAAGAAGACCGGTCCGCCGAGCACGGCAGCTACATCATCGAAGCCATGGTGACCGGACGCATTTATCGTGGCCATTTCAACGTAGTCAACCGCGGTTGCATCACGAATCTTCCTCCCGATTGCGTGGTCGAAGCACCGGGCTTTGTCGACCGCACGGGGCTCCATATGACCATCGTGGGCGATTTGCCCCTGGCGTGCGCGGCCACCTGCAACGTGAGCGTTAGCGTGCAGCGCATGGCCGTGGAAGCCGCTGTTCACGGCGACCCCACGTTGCTCAAGCAGGCCATGCTTCACGACCCCCTCGTCGGGGCCGTCTGCAATCCACCGGAAATCTGGCAAATGACCGACGAGTTGCTCGTGGCCCAATCGCAGTGGCTACCTCAATACCGCAAGGAAATCGCCTCCGCGGCAAAGCGTCACGCCAGCGAGCCGCGCCTTGGCAAGCACACGTCCCGTGGTGCGGCGCGGTTGAAGGTGAAGACAATCCCCGAGCTTCGCCGGAGCGCGAAGCAGGCTGAGACGAAGAAGGGCAAGGTCGCCAAGTAGGCGGCATGCGGTATGGACGGTATGGACGCAGTGGACGCGATGGACAGGAGGGTCAGGGAGGACACCTCCAATTAAGACCTAAGAGCTGAGACGGAAATCCGAGATTCCCGAACACCCACCTTGACGCCCCTTCCGCTCCCATGTTACGTTGCACCCGTGCTTCAACCTGGTCTACCTAGGGAAAGCACGCCCGATAAGACGCAGCACAAGGAAGCCCAGTCCAAAACGGAGACTACTTCCCAGAAAGGATTCCACCATGATTTCGGCCAAGTTGGAGAAAGCCCTGAACAAGCACCTGAACCTGGAATTGTACTCGGCGTATGTATACGCGGGAATGGCGGGCTACTTCGAGTCCAAGAACTTGCCCGGTTTCGCGAATTGGATGACCGTACAAGTGGGCGAAGAGACCGCCCATGCCCAGAAGTTCTACCGGTACATCATCGATATCGGAGGGAAAGTCGAGCTTGAGGCTATTGCCAAGCCGCCGTCCGACTACCCCTCCACCGTAGTTGTATTTGAAGACACCGTGAAGCATGAATGCAATGTCACCAAGTCGATCTACAAACTAGTCGATTTGGCTCAGAGCGAATCCCACCACGCGACGGTGTCTTTCTTGCAGTGGTTCGTGACGGAACAGGTGGAAGAAGAGTCCGTCGCCAATGACATTCTTCAGCGCGTCAAGATGGTCGCCAAATCGCCCGAAGGACTTTTCCTTATGGATCGCGAACTCGGCTCCCGCCAGCCGTCCGCGGGGGGAAGCGGAGAGAAGGCCACCTAGTTGGCATCGATTTCCCGGAGTTGTGCTATCGCGGAGAGGCGAGCGCGTGAGCGCTTGCCTCTCTTTTCGCTTCACGCGCCGAAACCGGGGTATGATTGGTTGGAAGTGCGCGAGGTCAAAGGGGAAGACACAGAATAATGCCGGACGCGAAATTCGACCAACTCGCGAAGGATTATGAGGCCCTCTATCGGAGCTTCATCGCCCTGCACAAAGAGGTCGAACATCTATCCACCCTCCGCGAAATCGGCTTGGCAATCAATTCGACGCTTGAGCTGAACGACACGCTCACTATCATCGCCAATGTAGTCCAGGGCGCTCTGGACGTCAGCCGGGTCACGATCTACCAACTCGACAAGACAGGCAAGATGGCGCTGCCCGTCATCGCGAAGTACGGCCAGGATCTCATCGGCCACGACCGGCTCAAAGAAGAGACGGCGCCACTGGTGGGGACGTCGCTTGGAGAAGCGCTCAGTTCGCGAAAAGTCTGCACCTACAATTCCGACATACAATGCTCGGCGTATGTGCCTCTCATCGCGCAGGACAAGCCTGTAGGGATCATGCGCATCGACGACCATCTTGATGGGACCGATTTCACGGACGACGACGCCTCGCTGCTTCAACTGCTGGGGCTTCAGATTGCCGTCGCAATCAACAACGCGCAACTCTACGTCAAAGCCGTGACAGACGGCCTCACCGGGCTTTATGTGCGCCGTTACTTCGATTTGCGCATGGATGAGGAGTTTGAGCAAGCGCGCCGCTACGGCCGCAACTTCTCGATGCTGCTGCTCGATATCGATCACTTCAAGGCCTTCAATGACACCCATGGCCACCAGACCGGCGATGTTGTGCTGCGGCAGTTCGCGGACCTTATGGTGGAGAACACGCGCAAGACCGATATATGTTGCCGGTATGGAGGCGAGGAAGTTGCGATCATCTTGCCCGAGACCGCATTGAATGAGGCCGCGCTGCTCGCGAGCAAGCTGTGCACGCGTGTGCGCACCTACGCGTTCCAAGGGATGAACAACAACGAGCTTTCCGTTACATGCAGTATTGGCGTCGCGGCGTACCGCAATGACTACGGGGATGCTGCGAAAATGGTGGAGGCGTCGGACAAAGCGCTGTATCTTGCGAAGTCATTGGGGAGGAATCGGGCTGAGCTTGCGGGGATCTGAGCGGGCACTCGCGTAGATCCTTGATTCCTCTATCACTTCTTGCGCGTCTTGCCAACTTCTCCAGCCGACCGATACCCGTCTCTCACCAGGCCCAAATGCAATTCCGCCGTCGACGCCTTGCCCCGAAGCCGGTTGAGCGTCATCGAAAGGCCATAGACGGCGAAGTCGGACCAGTAGGCCAAGCGCGCCGCACACGGACCATATTGTTTGCGGAAGCAATAGTACCTGCTCAGGTATTGATGCTTCAGCGCAAACGCGCTTTCTTGGTGTTCGCCCGAGCTTGCTCCGTGATGATGAATGACGGTCGCCTCGCCGCACCAGCACACGTCGAGGCTACGCCTTCGCGCGGGCAGGAAGATGTCCATCTCCTCTTCGTACAAAAACATGTTTTCGTCGAAACCACCCAAAGACTCGAGGTACTCGCGACGGACCAGCGCGCACGCGCCCGACACCATGTCCACAGCCGCGCCCGAAACGTGTTCCGGCTCGCGCAGCCAATTGCGCATTCCTGCAAACCGCGAGCGAAATCGGTCTTGCAGGCCTGCCGTATTCCACAGATTGCGCAGCACCGTTGGAAAGCGGCGGCACGACGGATGAAACCTTCCATCCGGATAGACAAGTTTGGGACCGATAGCTACGCATTTTGGGCGCTTGTCGAGAAAGGCGCACATCGCAGACAGCGCACCCGGCGTCAATTCGGCGTCGGCGTTCAGCAAGAGGATATACGGCGCGGACCCGGCTTCGATGCCGCGATTGTTGGCGGGGCCAAACCCGATGTTCGTATCGAGGGCGATGAGCCTCGTCTCGGGAAATTCGTTACGAACCATCGAAACGGAATCGTCTTTGCTTGCGTTGTCGACGACGATTCCCGTTACGCCGCCGCACTCCGCGTTCGCCGCGCGAATCGATGCGAGGCATGCGCGTAAGAGCACGCATGTATTGAAACTTACAACAACAACGTCTACGGCCATCGTGCCGGGCCTATTCCGAACTTGCCTGGGCTTGTTTGATCAAATCGCGAACATCCATGGTCTTCTCGGCACGCATGCGAAATACGCTCATCACGTACCCATCCTCGATGTCTTCCCCCACTTCGAACTCGCCATACACGGCGACTGGAAGGTCAGCATAATACTTCGAAGCGTCCCCTTCCATGGTGACCATTACCCACTGGTTCATGGCAGGCGGCACGCCGAAGCAGCAGAACATCTGGTTTTGCGTCAGCGCGAAGGATTTCACTTTAACCGCATCGCCATCGCCTTCCACCTCGATTGGCACCATAAACCCTACGACTACCGATTTCTGCTTGTGCAATTTCTTGATCCACGCAGGGATCTG
>JBAZRU010000339.1:0-7497 GCA_041662805.1 Candidatus Hydrogenedentales bacterium
GTCTCGCACCCCGGTTACGAGACAAGGCGTCTTCACCCGTATGATTACTCGCCAAGGGCAGGTGAGCGAATTGAAATAGAGCTCGCACCGGTACAATAGCTATCAGCAAGCTTCGGAGGTGGCGGAAAGCGGCTAACGGTAACCGTATCTCTCCAGTACTCTCCGGGTAGCTTCATGGTCGGTTAGTGCCAAGTCGGCCGTATCGGGGAGTCGCAGGCCAAACGACTCTTGCACATGCCGGACGCCCTCCCGAAGCGCTTTCCTGATCAGCTTGCGTTCCCTTTGTGTGGCGGGGAGCCGCGTCCCTTTCACGAGGAGATACTCCACAATCCTCGGGTCTCCCCAATAGACGGCGTACGACAGAAGAGTCTCGTCCGGGGTTATCGCGTTTACGTCCGCACCGTGTGCGCATAAGACTTCCACATTCTCAAGACGTCCGCTCTTCACAGCACACATCAGCGGAGGCTCGTCAGCCGGTTGATTGGGGTCAATGCCCGCTTTGAGCAGAACCGTGAGCACCTCTGCGTTCCCCCAAAGCGCAGCCTCTTGCAAGGGCGACGCCCATGAATCCGTTGTGAACTTGAGCAAGCCGGGATGACTGGCGAGGAGGCTTCCGACTGATGCGGCGTCACCGAATCTTATTGCCTGGGTGAGGCGCGCCCTGGCGATGGCAAGACTATCGGGCTTCACGTCGGCAGCGTTCAGATAGAGTGTCCATTCGATTTCGATTTGGTCAAAGGGTTTGCCATTCCCAACGACTCGGGGCGCTTGCGGCGTATCCATTGGGCTCGCTTTCTCCAAAGGGATTGGACGCTCGCTTTCGGAGTAGTATCTGACTACACGTAGCTTAGCGAGCGCTCCCTTCGTCGTTCGTACGGCTAGTAGCGTGCCCGGAGTCAAGACCCGCCTGGGGATAAACCTCCTGAAAATAGTCTGCTGAAACAGGAATTCGTGGTCTATTTCCTCGTATGTCGTTCCTTCTATCCGGACGACACGGGCAATCGTCTCTTGGGGGTAAGATCTCTCCGAAATCACAGAGAGAAAGTAGTCGTCCCCGTCAGGGTTGTCCTTTTCGGAGTAGAGATGCCCCCAGTACAGATCCATGTCGTCAGGATATTCGACGATGTTGCGGTCAATGTCCCACCGCATTCCAGAGGGGATCCTCGCTACTCCTCTTTGCTCTACAATACTCCCGCTTCCGTCTGCAGCGGTTGGCGGCAACGGCTCGTTTTGTGCCCATACGCAGCATTGCGATGTCGCGAGCGCAGCAACCACGCAGGGAACGCAACATCGAAGACTGAACGCGGACGTGTGAGCGTGTCTCATAGCATCCCCCCCTTCACTTTTGCGTCGCATCATCTTACTGATATCTGTACCCATTTCGACAACGCCGGTCTTCTGTCAGTGGCCGCCCTCAATACCCACGTCAATCGTCACGAATGAAGCGTTGCAGCGCCGGGCGCCTATTGCACGCCTACCCGCCCTCGGGTGTATGATTCGCACCTACTTGTGATACTTGGCTGCCGATAGAGTCCGAGACGCAAAAAGGTCCTTATGAGAGATATGAAGGTTACCGCGCTCTTCCTTGCAGTCGCGTCCTCCTGCGCGGCAGCTACTGCGGACCTTCAGACGAATCCCGAAGTACCATCGCTGGACAAGCCTGTTGGGTCCATCCTCGAGCTCCAGCCCAATCGCGAAAGTCAGACGCTGGAGAACTCACGCGGTGATCGGGTCACGTTGACCAACCTCAACAAATACGTCGGATCGTACTATATTCTGGACGCGACGATTGCCAACGAGCGAATCACTCTCCACCTAGAGGCGCCCGCGCTTCGGCCAACCGAACTGGAACGCCCAAAACTCACCCTGTCGAGCGACGGAATCGCAGTATCGACCCCGGCGCATGGCGTCCAGCATTTCGTGTTGTGGCCTAACGCTTTCGTCCATGCGCCGCCGTTGGCTGCCAATGACGCCTCCAGACCCGCGGACATCCAATTGTGCGATGCCCCCACGGTAAGCGATGTCTTGCGCTCGGCAACTCGGGCCGCGTCCGCATTCACGCCCATCTGTGACGGGCTTGTGTTGGTCCGTTCGCAGAAGTCCGGGGCTGCGACGCTACTGGAGTCCACGACGGACTTTTTGCGGCAGGCCTCTTTCGGCGACTGGCTCCTCGAACAATCCAAGCCGTATCTCATTCCGGCGCCGGAACTCGTAAGCGACCATGCGGGAACGGGGCAATCGTTGCCGACTGCTGGCCCTCGTCCGGCCCTCGTAGACCCGTCGCACAATGAGGCCTCGTGCGTTGCCTCGTCGCTCGGAATCGAAACCGAAGCGCCGGACCGAAACCTTGTGTATGGACGATGGTATCGCGCTTTGAGTCATCCTGGAGTCTTCGTGAGCGTGATGAAAGCGTCGATGGTGGAGAAACAGATTCTCGCGTCTTACCCGGACAGGGTGGCGCGTCTTGGCAGCCAGGATGCGCGCGAAGGGGACGCGCTAGTCTATGCGCTCGCGTTCGACACCCGTCAATTTCGGTTCGGGTTTGCAATGGGCGCGGAGCATCCATACTTGGGCTGGTCGCCGTACATCCAATCGCCTCCCCACAAAGCGCCGGGACCGGATGGGTTCGCCACGAAAAAACCGCTGGCGACCATCGGGGCTGTTGCTCCAAACGAAGCGCCGTTTGTCGCGGCCACGTTCACGGGTGGATTCAAACGGCAGCACGGGGCCTTCAAGTCCGGCACGTTGGCGCGCGTCAACAACGGCAGTCATTTTGGCTTCGCGGAGAAGGGCGTCGTCTTCAGCCGCCTCATGCCCGGGCTCGCGACCGCATTCATCCGGCAGAATGGGCAAATGGATCTGTTCTCATGGCCACAAGAATCGTCTGCCTTTTCGAGCAGCATGCACGATGCGCGGCAGAACTGCGTGGCCATCGTGGACGGTGTCGATACCGCGGGCATGACCATCCCTGGAGCCTTGGTGAACAAATGGGGCGAGGGCGCGTGGTCGGGAAGCCAAACGGGCCAATTCACAACCACGCGAACCGGGCTCGCTATTCAAGACACCGGAGGCACGCCGTTTGTCATCTTCACGTATTTTACGGGCGCGACTCCGAACGCCATGGCGCGGGTGTTTCAGGCATATCAGTGCCGGTACGCGATGTTACTCGATATGAACAGCTTTTCCGCGTGCTTTGCCGCGCTGTATTCGCGAGACGCGCAACGCCAAGTGGCCGACGTGGAGTATCTCCACATGGGCATGGCGGCCGTTGGAGGCAAGGCAGGAAGTCTGCGCTTTTTGCAGACAAACGATACGCGCGACTTCTTCTATGTGCTGCGGAAGCCGGATGACGAGCGCGTTGCAAAGCGGCTTCCCTGACAGATAAGAAGAGCATGGGACCAATAGCGCCCATTCTCCAATTGACAGCCATAGTCGATATGGTATATTTGCTTCGAGTGCAAGGCATTGGTCATAGCGATTTCGCGATCCGCAGAATTCTTACAACACGTCGCGTTCGCATGGTCGCAGATGGAGACTCCTCATGTTTTCCCTGAGTGCCGATCCTTTGGAAGTTGCATCCCTCAAAGAACCGTTGGCGCGGCCCGAGGCCGGGGCATGCGTGGAGTTTGAAGGGTGGGTGCGCAATCGAAATGACGGACGCCCTGTGACGCGGCTTGAGTACGAAGCCTACGCACCGATGGCGCTCAAAGAGGGCGACAAGATTCTCTCTGAGGCCCGCCGTCAATTTAACCTCGTCGACCTTCGTTGCGCCCATCGCGTGGGCGATTTGGCTATAGGCGATTTGGCTGTATGGGTTGGGGCTACCGCGGCCCATCGCGACGACGCCTACCGGGCGAGCCGCTACGTTATCGACGAAATCAAGGCGCGCGTCCCCATCTGGAAGAAGGAGCATTACGAGGATGGCGACTCCGGTTGGGTGAATTGCGAACAGCCCGCATCGACCACGCACGAGGCCGCGCCGCCATTCACGGAGGCCGAGTATTATGCGAGACAAATGCGCCTCCCCGAAATCGGCAGAGAAGGCCAGGCAAAGCTCCGCGCAAGCCGGGTGCTCGTAATCGGCGCGGGTGGCCTGGGTTCCCCTGCGCTCAGTTATCTCGCTGCTGCCGGCGTGGGGACCATCGGCATTTGCGAAGGCGACACGCTGGAGGCGAGCAACCTTCACCGGCAGACGCTATATCACCACGCAACCGTCGGCCAAAAGAAGGCGACACTCGCAGGGAAACGCTTGCGCGAGCAGAATCCCTTCATCACGATTCGCGTCCACGAGGCAGGGCTTACGCCGGAAAACGTCATCGAAACGTTCGAAGCTTATGATCTCATTCTGGATTGCACGGACAACTTCGCAACCAAGTTCCTCATCAACGATGCCGCGGTACTGACTGGCAAACCCGTTGTTTTCGCGAGCATCTATCAGTACGAAGGACAGCTCGTGTTTGTGTGCCCGGATTCGGGCGGGCCCTGCCTGCGCTGCCTGTGGCCCGAGATCCCGGAAGCCGGTTGCGTGGGCTCATGCGCGGAAGTCGGCGTGCTGGGCGCGGTGCCGGGTATCTTCGGCGCAATGCAGGCCATGGAGGCCATCAAGTACATCGTCGGCCTGCCCAACCTTCTCGGAACCGAGATGGTGATATTCGACTGCCTGTCGTATTCCGTGCAGCGCGTGCGCGTCCCAAAACAACGCGCGTGTCCAGTCTGCGGCGAGTCCCCGCGCATTAGAAGCATCGAGCGTGGCGAGTACTTGCCCCCCGAGGATATCGAGATTGAAGTGCTCGAAATGGATCTGGAGCGACTGACTCGTTACCGCATCATCGATATTCGCGAGCTCGAAGAAGTCGAAGCCCAGCCGTTGGAGGGCGTGGTGTACGAGCACATCGCGATGAGCAGATGGGACCCGGACCATCTGCCGATAGCGACAGATGAGCCGTGCCTTTTGTCGTGCGCAAGCGGGGTGCGGAGCGCAATGCTTGCCGAGCGCCTGCGTGAAATGGGATTTCCAAACGTGTTCTCGGTCAAGAATGGATGGCATGCATTTCACATGAGGATGGTTCGCTGACATGGCTCAAATACTCTTGATGGTTGGTACACAAAAGGGCGCCTTCATGATCTCGTCCGACGAGCGGCGCACCACGTGGGAAGTCCGAGGCCCACTGCTTAAGGGATGGTCCGTATTCGACATCGCCCTCGATCAACGTGGCACGCCCGCGATGTACGCGGGAGTCGGACACTTCGTGTATGGACCGGCCGTTCACATTTCTCACGACTTGGGCAAGACGTGGCAGCAGGTGGAAGATGCGCCCAAGTATGAGTCCACGCACAAGCTCAGTAACGTCTGGTGCATCGAGCCTGGCCGTTCCAACGAGCCCGGTGTTCTGTATGCGGGCGTTGACGAAGCAGGTATCTTCGTGAGCCGCGACTCGGGCCTGCATTGGGAAGAGTTGCCCGGACTTTCCAACCATCCCACGCGGGATGAATGGTCTCCGGGGGCCGGAGGGCTCTGCTGCCACTCCATCCTGCTGGACCCGCGCGACATCAATCGCATGTGGGTTGGCATCTCCGCCGTCGGTGTGTTTCGCACCGATGACGCTGGCAAGACGTGGATGTCCAGCAACGACGGCCTGGAGATCGTCTGCGCGGGGGAAACCCACAAAGACATCGGCACCTGCGTACACCACATGGTGATAGACCCTCGCAATCCGGATCGCCTGTTCCAGCAGAACCACCGCGGACTCTTCCGGAGCCTAAACGGCGGCGACACGTGGGAACGAATCGAGAACGGCATCCCGAACAACTTCGGGTTTCCGATGGTCATGCTGCCGAACGATTCGGCTACCCTCTACATCGTCCCGCAGGAGAGCGACGAATTCCGGTTCGCGGCGGATGGCCGGCTAACCGTGTACCGCACGACGAACGGCGGCAACTCGTGGCATCCCTTGCGCAACGGGCTTCCCTTCAACGCCTATGTGGGCGTGCTGCGGCAAGCAATGGCCGCGGACTCGTGCGATGAGCCGGGCGTCTATTTCGGAACGACCGGCGGCCAGATCTTCTATTCGCGCGACGGCGGCGGCAAATGGGAGGCAATGTCATGCGCATTGCCGCGCATCAATAGCGTCCGCGTTGCGGTGATCGAGTAAAGGTTAAGCATCGTGAAAGCCACCACACCCGTCTCCATTCCCATGTTGCTGGGAAACGCCACCTCCGGTGCGCGCGAGGTTACCGTTTCCGGCGCGACGCTTCAGGAATGTCTCGACGACCTTTTCGTTCAATACCCTATGCTGCGTTCGCACGTGTATGAGGAACGCGGGCAATTGCGCCGTCACGTCCTCATTCTCTTCAACGACCAGAACACGCGCTGGCTCGAAACGCTCAACGTCCCGATCAAACCCGGCGACCGAATTACGATCATGCAGGCGGTGTCCGGCGGATAGCTCCGTTGAATACAGGGGCGCGCGGCGAATTACGTTTCGCCGAAGCGTCCCTGAATCAAGCGCCACGCCTCATTGGCTCTTGGCACGTGATTTGGAATTCCGAAGAGGCCTCCGCTATCCTCCGATGCAACGGCAAGTCTTAAGGATTGATTGCCGCTAAAGGGGGCTCGATGATTTCACGTCAATTCGTTATCGCCATTCTCGCAGCATACTTCGTCTTGGCAGGAATGCCTCTCGGTCGCGCGCAAGCCGCCGATGACGCGTCCGCGAAGGTTCGCACCGTGCTGATAACCGAAGGCCGGGACCGGCTCGACAATGCCCGAAGCGTTTTCACGCAGGAGAAGAAGGGGCGTGTGGCGTTTATCGGCGGGTCGATCACGGTGGCGACGGGATGGCGCGACCTCACGTGCGAAATGCTCAAGAAGAGGTTTCCGGAGACGGAATTCGATTTCGTGAACGCGGGTATTGGCGGGACGAACTCGACACTCGGCGCGATGCGGTTGGAAAGCGAAGTCTTCGCGAAGGGCCGAGTGGACCTGCTGTTTGTCGAGTTTGCCGTGAACGATGGGGGAACCTCGTCGCCCGGCAACCGGCTCGACCGCGCCATGGAAGGCATTGTCCGCCACGCGCGCACGCTGAATCCCAACATCGACATCGTGATTCAGTATTTCATGCAGCAAGACATGCAGGAGGCCATCAACGAGGGCAAGCTGCCCGATTCTATCGCGTTCCACGAGCGCATTGCCGAGCACTATCGGATTCCCGCGATCAACATGACTGCGGTTGTCATGCAGAATCTCAACGACAAGACTCTGACATGGGAAGCGTTCTCGCGCGACAGTTGTCATCCCACCGAGTTGGGCCACCAGCTATACGCGGACCAGATCGCCCACTTGTTTGAGGTTATGTGGGATGCGCCGCAACCGGCGCCCGCCCCGCTCGCCCCACACCCTCTCCCCCAGCCGCTCGACGCATTGAACTATGAGCACGGGCGATTTGTCGATGTTGACACGGCGAAACTCGTGAGCGGATGGAGTCTTGTCAAGGGGTG
>JBAZRU010000340.1:0-7480 GCA_041662805.1 Candidatus Hydrogenedentales bacterium
TGGTCTGGCTCGGGTTGCCCATTGACCATAAACCCGGCGACCTGGCGAGGAGCGGCGGCATTTGGATCAACAAAATAGTCGATCCCGAGCATGAGCGCTCCCGCAGTAAGCGGTTCGGTGGAGACAACCGGCGGGTCGAAGAACATGACGCGAACCGGCAGGTCCAGGTTGGTTCCCGGCGGGTTGGTCACGTAGTTGTTCGAATAAGAGCCGGTGTTGATAAAGATGTGGGAGCCGTTTACGTCGGGACTCTTCGGATAGACGATCTCACCGAGGTAATCGATAGGCGTCGGCAGCGTGGAGGGAGTATACGTTGCACCCGCCGGCGCGACCGTGGCTGGCGGCAACGGGAACGGATGCCAGTCGATGGCGGGGTTAGCGTCCGAAGAAGTCTCGGCATCATTCAGCACGGACGGACCATTCGAGAAGACGAGTTCGTCCGCCGTGATCTCCGGGATCGTGTCGCCGTTGTTATCGTTGTATCGAAGCAGATCAAGGGCGACATGCGGTGGCATCGTGTCTATCAGGAAATGGCGGCCATAGGTGGCTTGATCACGAATGCGGCCAAAATCGCTGAGGTCCAGATAGTTGAACCCAACGTTGGAATCCGATCCGGCGCAGGACGTGATTAGCGCAACGACGGCGTGGCCGTCCGCGAGGACGTCTGTGGCGTCGATTTGGCCTGCCGGTGCGTTGTCCTTAATGACGGTCGTAATCGGGTCCGTATTTGTGAACAGGTAATAGCCTCCGCCCAGACTGAAGCCTTCAAGCTCGATGACTGCGTCGGCGGGCGGATTGGTCGGATCCACGCCTTGCGGAATGATGATGGCATCGATGGTGCCATCGCATCCGGTTACGCCGATTTCCAGAGTGAGGTCGCCGGCGTCGAGACGTCCGACCGGGTTGGGAGTCGTGCGGGAGTAGAACCACGAGGGGTCGTTACCCACATCTTCGGACAGTTCGTCCGCGCCGATATCGGGCAGGCCCGGTCCGGAATTCTGCGGCCCCGTGCCCTGGATATTTGTGCCGTTGGTATCGTCGGGGCGCCGGTCGCTCTCAAGGTCGAAGGAAGTGTAGGGCGACTCGGTGAACTCTCCGGCCTTGTCTCGAATGGGGTTGTCGGTGAAGGTGTCGCGGGCCAGGAGCTTGCCGAGCCACCAGCCACCGGGCTGCGTGGATATGTCTTTCGGTCCCGGAGTGGGCGGGTCGCCGCCGGTGTCGAGCATCGGGTCGACGGAGATGCTGCCAACGCCCGGTTGGACGCGCAGGTAGTCCGGCTCATTGAAGTAGACGTCGTTGAACTCCAGAACCGGCGTGTCGGGCGTGACGTTGCCGCGCGTATCGCGGTAGACGAAGAAGTCCTCGGGATCGCTCGTGACGCTGATGCCTTCAGGATCGCCGGGTGCGAGATCGGTGCGGTTCTGCACCGTGACCTCGAGCGAGGCGACATCGCTGGAGTAGTCGTCGTCCTGCAGAATGGACTCGAAGTCCGGCAGCGTGACCACGATCTCCGTGGGCGACACGCTGTAGAACAAGCGTCCAGTATCTTCGTCATCAGGGTCGTTGAAGAACACGCGCACGATGTCGTCGAAGTTGTAGCCGCGGATCGTGACGTAGGTAATGTCGGGCTGGTCGGGATCCGCCGGATCGAAGAAGGCATGGTTCGGCTCGATCGAGGTGATGACGGGCTTGCCGTCCATGTAGTACGTGAATCCGCCGTGCAAGACGCCTTGCGCCTGCGAGTCGCTTCGGATCACGGTGACATCGTACACACCGGGCAGGCCATTGGGCGCGGGCGGCACGTCAATTCGAATCGAGTCGGGCGATCCGGGTGTATACGAGACAATCCGGGCTTCCACGCCGCCGATTCGGACGATGGGATCGGCTGGCCCGAAGTCGAAGCCGGTGATCACGGTCTCGAAGTTCGCGCCGGTCACGGCGTTGAATCCGCTCACGGGGGCTTCGTTGGGATCTACGAGCGTAATGCGCGGCACAGCGTCCGTGTTTTCGAAAATCACGGCATCGGGGAGTCTCGTCGGAGGCGCCGTGAGCGAGACCGCGTTGATACCATCGTACTGTTCCAACACGATGTCCACGGGCGTATCGCGAGGAATCACGGCTAAGGTATCGAAGGCGTCAAGATTCAACGTGAATGCAATCTCGGATACCGACAGCACGCGGTAGTCAGTCAGCGTGCTGAGATTCAGATCGTCTGCGTTGCCAAACGTGCCATCGGGATCGAGCCACACGCGCGTGTAGACTGCTTGGGTATTGTTGGCGCCGGCGGGCGTGGTCATGCCGGTGAAGTTCGCGCCTAGCACACGGATGTCCGTATCTTGGCTATCGGGAACGGTGCGCGGCGTCACTCCGTAGGCCAGGGGGTCGTTCGCCGCACGGCGATAGCTGTAGGCGTTCTCGACGATTTCGTATAGGGTCTGGGTCGTCCCATTCTCCGTGATGCCCGTCGGTAATTCGACGCGGATGTCCACGGGGCCGAAAACACCCGGAAGCGGTGTGGGGGCGTCAAATCGGATCGTACCGCTGAGATTTAAGGGTGGATCGGGAGGGACCGTCACGGTGCGGCTTGTCACCAACACGTCGCCGACAAAGATCCGCATATCGTCGCGGTAGTTGAGGATTTGCATTTCAATCAGGTCGGGCGCGCCGACGGTGACAACAGAAACCGAATTAACGTCGAAGTACATGGCGCGTCCCGCGCCGGGTGTCTGATTAGCTGCGGCTTCCGCGTAGACGATGCTTGTCGTGGCGCTGCCATCGACGGCGGTGCTTGGATTGCCGAGTATAGCGGCAGCATTGCGCACCTCGATCGGGACTACAGACAAGCCGTCCGTCAGCCCAGTGAAGGCACCCGTATCTGGCGGGAACGGCATGAGGATTTCGCGCTGGGCAGTGGGCTGCACATTATCCAGCAAAGTGAAGTTTGCGCCAGGGGTAGGGTCAACGATGACATCGACGTTGAAGTCGAAGCCACTGCCACTCAAGACTCGGTCGCCGCCGACGGTACGTTCAACGAAGTTGGACTTGCGCCACGCGAGGTTTTGGCCTTCCTCCGGCTGAATACTGGGGACGCCGCTCGCGTAGTACGTGAAGCCGTTGGGCAGGATATCGCGCTGGCCGTCGGGATTGACGACTTCGACGTCGTAGCTGCCGCCTCCGCCAAATTGGGAGACGGGGATGCGAACGTTGACAATCTGCTGCAAGGGATTGCGGCCCACGACCACACTCATGGATTCGTAGGGGCATACAATGCCGCCGATTTTCACGATGCATCCGGAGGCGAAGTTGAAGCCGACGATGTCTGCGCGCGCATCATCGCTGCCGGACGCGCCGCTGCCTTGGAGGCTGCGGTAGTAGTTGGGCGTGATTTGCGTGATGGACGGACCTTCAAGTGCGACGGTGCGATACTCGTAGTCGAGCGGTGGCGTGGCCACGCTCGAAGTCGCGCCGTTCAAGGCGAACACTTCCACTTTGCCGGGTGTAGCCGCCGAGGGCACTTTTGCTCGGACGTGTCCGGAGGCCATCCACACAACCTGCGTGGCGGGGGTAGCACCGAAGCGAATGGTCGCATTCGGATTGAACCCTGAACCGTAGACTTCGACCCAGTTGCCGCCCGCCACGGGTCCCCACTCCGGGAGTACCTGGGACACCACGGGGGCGTCCACGGCCGCGGCAGTGTAGGTGAATCCGCTGCGAATGATTTGTTGGTGACTGTCCCCGCGCACGATATACACGTCGACGGCGCCGGGCGCGCCGTTCCATGAGGCGGGGGTAGTGCATCCGATGCTTGTTTCGGAAACGGCACCGTATGCGGTTGCCTCCGTACCGCCCTTATTCGGAGGGCCAAAGAATACCGAGGTGGAACCGCCTTCGGTGAAGTTCAGTCCCGTGATTGTGACGTCGGTACCACCGGCCACCGTGCCGCTGTCCGGATTGATAACCGGGTTCGTCTGCCATACGAGGCCCCCGGCGGGGTTACGGTAGACGAGCGAGTTGCGCACGCGCGCGTTGCAGCCGGTTTGAACGTAGACACCTTCGGCGGTATTCATCAGAATAGAGCAGTGCAGAATATCGGCGTAGTATCCCGCGCCGCCGAGCGTGTCGCCTACGCGGACGCCTTCCGCGCCGTTGCTGTTGATGCTGCAATTGGCGAGCAGCGGACCGTTCTCGACACCCAGCTCTCCTGCCGTCAGCGCCGCCCCGCGCTGGCCCGCAACACGAACACCAGCGGCCTCGTTGTCGCGGATATAGCAGCGAGACAACGTTGGACGGAAGGGCGAGTCGTTGTCGTTGTCCGATTCGCCGGTAATCAGGACGCCGTCCGTGCCTCCTTGGATGGCAATGCCGTCGATGACCAGTTGATCCGTGTCGCCGATGTTGTCCCTACCGTCGATGGTGATGACGGGCGCGCCGCCGTTGCCTTGAAGGACCACGTCAAACGGGCCGCCATTGATGGGGTCGTAGGGCACGCCGATGATGCGGATGTTGGCGTCGGCGTTGATGGTGATGGGGAGGTTATTCCCTCCGTCTGCCAAGGGGCCCACTGTCCAAGGAGTGCTGTCGGGGGCTTCGTAGATGAGGAGCAGGACTTGCCTGCCGCCATTGGTGGCGGCGACGGTGGCGTCATCGACTGCTTTCTGAAGGTCCGTGTATGGGGAAGCACCATCGCCTTCGAAAGGCACGTCTGCGACAGGGCCTTTCCACGCGACGAGTATCGTGGCCGTCTGGCCCCAAGCAGGGGTAAGACCGGCGAACAGCGCGACGAGGAACAGCCACGCGCCCAACCGGAGAATCGCTCGATGCCGCATTCCTGCCAACTCCTTACCCCCGATCCATGTCGTAGACGAAAAGCACGGAAGATCTATCCACAGATGACACAGATTTCACAGATGAATTCAATTCGCGAATTACAGAGGAGCGCTGGTTGGAAAGCAACGCTTTGCGTTTACTTCTAAGCTCTTGCATCTCTGTTTCTTCTCTCTTCATCTGTGCAATCTGTGTCATCTGTGGATGCATTTCTTATCGTTCGTAGATCGTGCGCGTTTTGCGTTCGCCCATGACCTCGAACTCTGTGTCGTCGCGCCAGTTGACGATGCCGTCGCCATTGCCGTCGATGCCTACGCCGGCCTGCGCCGTCACCATAATCTCGAAGGTGTCCGACCGCGTCGTCACCCCGCTCGCGATGCGCGAATAGCGGTCTTTGATCTCGTCAAAGCGCTTGGCTGGGTCGGTCTCAGTCGGGTTGCTGAGGATATTCGGATACAGTTCAAGCCCTCGCAGCCCTTCCGGCAAATTATCGCCCCGCACGACAAGTTCCGACGGCGTGAGATAGTAGCGGCCGTCGAAGCGTTCGACGGGAATGACTGTGCCAGGGACATCGAAGAAGTCGGGATACAGCACCTGGCCGCGTTGGGCGCCTACGATCTCCGTGCGGAGTTCGGCGTTCACGCGAGCCGCGTCGGTTGGATTGATGTTGTTCGTGTCCGGGAAGGGGCGCGTGTTGAACGTGCTGGGCACGACAACGCCGGCGACGACAGTCTCGGGCGTGTACACGCCGAGAATACCGGGCAGACCGATCATCGGATTGAACGGAGCGCTCAGCGTAGAAGTGTAGTCGATGTCCTTCGCAATCGCCGTGTTGACATTGAGGCGGCCAACCGTCTTTTCGCGAGGCGTCAAGACGACGCGGGCCATGCTTGGAATCCTGCCGGGCACGGACCAATTGCGCAGGAAGAGCGCGAGGTAGTTGTTCTCTACCGTCACCACACCGTAGTGGACAATGCCGTCCGTGGACGGGACAAGCCCGGCCTTCATGCCGTAGTTCTCGGGACGCGGATGTGTGGCATCCAAGACGCCCAATTCGCCGGTATCGGGTCCACCGGGCGTACGGTTGGGGCCTAAGTAACCGCGTCCGTCGAGCCAGCAGCGGCGATCGCCATTGGTGTCGGTGAGAACAGCGATATCCACGGCGATGTTGGCGAAATCCGCGGATTGATCCTGCCTGGTTGCCAAGTCACTCCCGAAGAGCGAGAGTTCACCCTGTGCAGCCTCGAGCAGGCCGGTAAAGTCCGTCGTGAATGCTACATGCACATCGTACTGCCCATTGGGAAGCCCGTCGTCGCCATCCCACACGAAGAGCGCTTCGGAAGGACGGTCGGCGTCATCGAGTGGGTCCGTGAGACCAACCGTTTGACCGGGATTACCCAGTTCAACTTCGCGTACGACGGTCGTAGGCCCGAAGCTGCTGGGATTGCTCGACGAGAACATGACGGCACGCAACGCAGACGGCCAACGGAGGGCGAGCTCGGCTTCGCTGGCACCGGAGGGTATGGGTGCGTTCTGGATGAAAACGGGAGCGACCGTGGCGGCATCGCCCGCGAAATTGAAGAGGAAGCTTGGAGCCCACGCCCTAGGTGGCGTGTACGTGGCGCCTGTTGAGGTGGGGGGAGTCCATTGTGCAAGCTTTGCGTCGCTCACAATCATATCGCGGGTCGGGAACAAGGGGAACGCTTCTGCCTGTCCCACCGACAACGACAAGGAATCCGTGGTTGCGCTGTCGAGTACCGCGCGCAAATCCTTCGGGAAATCCTGCCCGAGCAGCACCCCCTCGCCGCGGAAGTCGCGGCCAAGAAGGGCGCTTGAAGATCTCAGGCCTTCGGTTCCAAGCGCACCCCTTACGACTGCGCCCAAGTCCTGCACGAGGGTCATGTGAGGCACGGCCATCAAGTCGCCGGGAGAGGCAAACGCGGCGTTGCGTACTTTTGCCATCTTGTATGACCAGAGATTCGGCTGCTCGAGCGGATTGAGATATACGAGCGGATTGTTGAACGTGGTCGCGCCAGCGGCCGAGAATTGGCGGTTACCTGCCGTGTCGAACAGGGGATTTTCCAGGACGCGCGCGGAGAAATTCATGCGTAATGGAGAGCCGGAGAACCCATGGCCGAACAGGCGTCCATTGGTTTCGCCTGTTTGCGCTTCGGAGGTTAGCGGCGTACCCCCGAGTAGCGCGGAGTCGAGACGGCTGTTGCTGATCGTCAAGATGCCCGTATTGATGTCATACGCGGGCATCCAACGGTTCGTTCCCGGGGACCAGTCGTCGTAGTTGCCGTCGGTCGCCTGCCACCGGTTTTGCGTGCCGAACCGGTCGCCCATATAGAGCGGGTGCTTGCGCTCGATGCTGCGATAGAAATCCACGCCCATCGTGTTATCGGGCCACAACGTACTTCCGGCGACCCGATTCAGCGTCGCGGCGTAATCGTCGGCGGTGTTCCCAGGCGTGTTGTTGTTGTCGACATAGGGGCACAACACGCCGTCATCAATCGACGCGTTCTCGATGTCGCGCTGAGAGTACGTGACGCGATCGGCGACACGGCCGTCTTCCGGTTCGCCGGCATAGAGCGTGACCACGAGATCGTCGCCAGGGAAGAAGCGTCGTTCGATGAGTTCCTTCCAGCCAATCGCC
>JBAZRU010000341.1:0-7389 GCA_041662805.1 Candidatus Hydrogenedentales bacterium
CGAATGCTCCGCCCGAATAGTCGTTCTCAGTTCGGAATAGCGGTCCTTTCGAACCCGCCACATGCTTTCCAACACGCATAGCAGGCCGTCATCATCCACGCCCGCCCGAAGCGGGCCACGGAGGTCCGTTCCGTGCGTGGCGAACAAACAGGTATACACCTTCCCGTCCGCGGATAAGCGTGCCCGGGTGCAGTCACGGCAGAATGGTTCGGTCACGCTCGACACAAAACCGATTTCACCAGCACCGTCGCACCATCGGTACCGGGACGCCACCTCTCCGCGATACCCCCGCGAGATCGGTTCAAGAGGGAACTCCGCGTGGATCCGGGCCAAGATTTCGCTCGATGGCACCACGTCTCCCGGGTGCCAACCGTTCATATTCCCGACGTCCATGTATTCGATAAAGCGCAGGATATGGCCAGTTCCGCGAAACCGCTTCACCAAGTCCATCACGGTAGCGTCGTTGACGCCCCGTTGAACTACGACGTTGATCTTGATCGGCGCAAACCCAGCCTCCTCAGAGGCCGCAATTCCCTCCAGCACGCCATGAACGCTGCCGCGGCCCCCGGTCATGCGGGCAAAGGTGGCTTCGTCCAGTGAATCCAGGCTGACCGTCAGGCGATGAAGCCCGGCCTCTTTGAGGGCCTTAGCGCGAGCGGCAAGCAGGATGCCGTTCGTGGTCAGGGCTATGTCAGCAATCTCGTCTATGGTTGCCAACATGGCAATCAGGTCGGGCAAGTTCTTTCGTATCAGAGGCTCGCCGCCGGTTATGCGCAACTTAGACACCCCCAGTCGGGCGAACAGGCGAGCCAGCCTGGCGAGTTCCTCGAAGGTCAGCAAGGCCGATTTGGGAAGGAATTCGTATTCCTCATGGTAGAACTCCTCCGGCATGCAGTACGGGCAGCGCAAGTTACACTTGTCCGTTACGGAAATACGGAGGTCATGGATTGCGCGCCCAAACGCGTCAATCGTTCCAGCTTCTTCCTGCACTTGGCCTTCACTCCAGTCCACCCTTCGAATTCTACACAAAGTCAACAAGTTTTTCGATTGGCTTCATCTCAGGGCAGGAGGAAATCCGATTATGCCAGGTACTTTCGGCTGGGAGCATTGCAAGAGAAGCGGGGTATTTTTGGCAGGACGGCGTGTAATGAATAATTTACTGTATTTTGCCAAATACTGGACTTGCCGAGACCGCCAGAGTGCAGATTAATGAGTTTACTTGACGTAGCGAATAATAACTGTCAAATAGTCAAGCAATCTATGTGATCAATAAATTACCACATTCAAGTGGCTCTGATGACCCACTCCTTCCGAGGATGCAATGGCCTTATTCCGACTTCCGTTCATTCTGGCGCTTGGCACGGTTGAGAATTTCGAACTTCCGACTTGAATCCTGGAGGGCACGTTGATAACATAAATGTGCGTATTATGGGAGTGCCGCTTCGTATTGTAGGATTGGGGCTTGGAGGAAGTTTGCATGTCAGACGGGTTGCAGTTTTCCGTGAACGTGGACGGCCCGCTTGCCGTCTACACCCAAATTGAGAATCAGCTAATGTTTGCCATTGCGTCCGGGAGGCTTACGGAGGGGGAAGCCATACCGTCCGGACGCGACATGTCGGAAATGGTGTCGGTTAATCCGAATACTGTTAACAAGGCCTATCGGGATCTGGAAATAATGGGGTTGCTGCGCACGAGGCGAGGAGTTGGGGTCATGGTGGCCGCAGGAGCCAAACAGATTGCGCTCCGGAAGACTCTTCCCATGGTGGCCGAACACCTTCGCGACGCCGTTGCGGAGTGTTTGGCGTGCGGAATGAAGTCAAGCGACATCACGACAGCCGTGGCCAAGGCCATCAAGTCGGGTGTTTCGCCGTATGTGGGGGCGTCGTAGCCGAAGAAGAGTCTGCTGTCTCCATCGCCAGGTATGCGATTGCATACACGACGCGTTCTCAGCGAAGACTTGCCGGAAATGGAAGAGGGACGCCCCGCCCGGGGCGTCCCTCAAAGAGTATCACTTGCCTGCGTCTCTTACAGTGAGAGTGCGTAAGAGATGAAGCTCGCGTAGAAGCGCGAGAACGGGGTCTCACCGGGATAGCGGATGAACGACACGTGTCCGTCCATGTACAACACATTACCCCCGCCCGGTACGTGATTGAAGTTGCCGGAATTGTCTCCGCTGACATCGTCGTGCATGATGTAGATGGTGCTTTGAGCTTGGCTTGAGGCCGCGGGATTATTGATGTCGGAGATTAAGAAACGCTCGATGCCTTCACGAAGCCGGTAGCCCCGGAGGCTGCCTTCCGAAAGATCTTCGTCGAAGAACTCTCCGTCGTTGCTTGCGGCTTCCCAACCGCCCAGATCCGTCAGCAGACCAAGCAGTACCGTCGCGGCGTCCGGGGTGAGATACGAGAGCACATTTCCCGAACCGCCCGGAGTGATTGCCGCATCATTGACCAAAGTTGGATCATTCATCAGAACTTGGTCCGTCAGCATCCATCCCAGGTAGATGTAGGACTGGGAGTAAAACGCACAGGGGTCAGCCTGGCCGTTCACCTTCATGCTCTCGAGTTCGTTGTCATAGTTGGCGTCCGACGGGCATTCGCCTACATTGATGTCCGTCAGGTACTCGGGAAATATCGCTGGTCCGTCCGGGAATGGCCTGAACCCGCCGGTGCGCGCACAGACACTGACGACGCCAGTCCCTTCCCACTTCTGCATAGTTGGGAATTTTTCCCCTTTGGATTCGTTGGCGTACATTTTGAAAACCAACCCCATCTGCTTCAGGTTGTTCTGGCAACTAGCGCGACGGGCGGCCTCGCGGGCGCGAGCGAGAGCTGGCAACAGAATGGCGGCAAGTATGCCGATAATGGCGATGACTACGAGTAGCTCAATGAGAGTAAAACCGCGCTTTTTCATTGAGGAATTCCTTCCTTGCGCAATGCTCTAAACACTGCTTGTTACTGAATTCCAGTTCCGTTGAAAAGGACACACAGCATACTGCTACTACGTACTTCCTAATAGAATTGGCTCCCACCCCCTTTCAGCACCGAAAGGACAAATGCGAGAAGTAACTGATTTGGAATTCTGATTCCCGTGCCAGAGGCGACGGAGTCACCCGACAGAACACCTTGCTGCACTTACCTTAGCATGATTGGGTGATTTACGCAATAGGTTTGTGACCAAAAGTCAGTTATAAAACCCCAGGTCGCAAGCCGGTTCGTGCGCGGGGGCAACGCGAAAGGCAAGGGAGAAGGAAGTCCGCAAGGTTGAGAGGAGTTAGAAGGGGGATTCTCCAGCCTTTTCTTCGAGGGAACGCCGGATCCGAAGGTAGGAATCGTATCGGGCTCTGGGGATTTCGGCCGACTCGACGGCCGACTTCACGGCGCAGGAGGGCTCGTGCACATGGGTGCAGTCGCGAAACTTACAGCCCAAGGCGAGCGCGGAGATTTCGTGAAAATAGTAGTCCAACTCCTCTGGAGAGACTCCCCACAGGCCAAGTTGGCGGACGCCGGGGGTGTCGATAATCCGGATACCGCCCTTCAACTCGTACAGGCGGGATGCGGAGGTCGTGTGCTGGCCCCGTTGGGTGCTCTCGGTGATTTCGCGGGTCACCAGTTCGTGTCGCGGGTCGAGGGCATTGATGAGCGAGGATTTCCCAACGCCGCTATTTCCCGCAAACACACTCAGGCGTCCCGCCAAGATGTCCCGAAGCTCCTCCAGTCCGTCACCAGTCTCGCAGCTTGTCTTGACGACGCGAACCCCGAGTTCCCGATAGAGCTGGAGTTGGGGGGGCTCTTCGGAGACCAGGTCCGTCTTGTTCAAACAGACGACAGGCTCGACCTTACCGACCTGCGCGGCGATGAGATAGCGGTCGATAAAGCCAGGATTGAAATAGGGTTTGGCTGCGGCGGCGACGACCACGGCAAGATCGATGTTTGCCGCAAAGACCTTCTCTCGTTCGCGTCCGGTCGCCGGCCTGCTGAGTTTGTTTCGGCGATGACGCACCGCCTTGACGAACGGCTTGTCCTCCATCAGTTCGACAAACACCTCGTCCCCGGGCGTAAGGATGGCGCGCTTGCGGTCCACAAGGGCATCGGAGACGCGGCACAAGTGCTCTTCGTTATTCCAGAGAACAAATGCAAGCGCCCCATAGGGAGAAACCAGCAGTGCGTTGGGTTCGATGTCGGAGAAGTAAGTCCTGCCTTCGGGCGTTTTGTTGGACGGCGTTTCCTGCTTGGAGTTTGCGACGCGCACAGGGGCGTCGATGTCATGCACCCCCCAAGTCCGCTTTCGTGTCCTGGAGCGCTTAGGCATGTCTGTTCGGGCACGCTGCAAGCGGATTTGACGTAGCAGGCATCGTCATGGGCTGGCCCATACGACCATGGATTCCCAGGCGATGGGCTCGTCGAGGCGTCCACGCGTCTCGATATCGGCGCGAAGGCGGGCCAGCCCCGAATCGAATTCCTCTGGGCCAATGATCTCAAAGGTGCTGATGAACCGATTCTCGATTTTCTTGAAGTAGGCTTTGTCGATTGGGACCGGGTCGGCCCGGTGGACACGATACCCAACGTCGCGGAACCCGGTCTTCTCGAATGCGGCGACGATGACATCCAAGGATTGGAAGCGCGCTTTGTCGATGGTGGCGAAACTTGGGAAATAGCGGTTCATGGGGTGGCGGTCGATGAAGTCGTGCGTAGTCGTTACATGAGCGGTACGTCCGCCTTTCAATAGCCGGCCGCATTCGCGAAACAAGGGAACGAGGTCGCGAATGTGGTGCAACATGTACACGCTGAACACGAAGTCCACGCTATGGTCCTGCACGGGGACAGCCAGCGCGTTCCCGAGCACCCAGGGCGCTTTCGGGCATTTCTTGCGTCCTTCACGCAACATGCCAATAGACGCGTCGATGCAGGTCAACTCACAGGGGTGGGCATTGAGCAGGGCTACCGAATTGTTGCCGGTGCCTGCGCCCAGTTCAACGACCCGCTGAGCCCGGCTCTCACGCACCAGCGCAATGATCGACTCCATGTACGGCCCGCCGATTCCCCGGAACCGGTCATAGGTCTGCGATATCTTGTCGTAATTGACGGACACGGTGCGGTCCGCTCCCATCGTTACTTCTTCTCGATACGCGTGAAATCGGCCACTTGCGTGATCGTGCTCAGAAATACCTGTAGAAGCGCCTGGCGGTTCCGGCGCACCCGATCATCGGGATCGTTCACCAGAACCGTCTCGAAGAACCCCGCGATCACGGGCAGCGCGTGAGAGACGGCATCGATCACGTCGCCGAATTCGTGCCGGTCCATGAGGGCGGGCAGTCTGTCGCGAATCGCTCCGCACTCAGCCATGAGGTTCTGTTCGGGCTCGGTCAATAGACTCACGTCGACGCTATCCGCCGGATCCTTGATGATCCGCTGCATACGTTTGGTCTGTTCTGCAAGGTTCTGGAGTTCGGTGTCGTCCAAACGCCCCAAGGCTAGCGCGCATGCGCGGGCGTGGCGCGGACGGCGTCCGTGCGTTGCCAAAGCTGCGGCGACGAGGTCATAAGAACAGCCTTGGTCGCGCAGTACAACCGCCATGCGGTCGCTGAAGAAGTCGAGCAATTCCTGGAGGGCCTTGTCCGGGGCATGCACCAACGTGCCGTAATTGGCGAGGGCCGCTCGGAAGAACGTTTCCAGGTCGATTTCCAACTCCGCGGATTCGATGATCGAGAGAAGCGCAAGCGCATTCCGGCGAAGGCCGAACGGGTCGCTGGTACCCTTCACGCGAATACCGATTCCGAAGTATCCAGCCAAGGTGTCGAACCGGTCGAGCAGCGCGGCGACGATGCCCAAGTTCGATGAGGGAAGTTTATCGCCTGAACGCCGGGGCAACCGGTGCTCTACAATCGCGTCGGCGATTGCGTCGGCGATTCCCTCTTTCTTGGCGTACAACATACCCACGACGCCTTCGAGCGAATCGAACTCGAACACCATCTGCGTCGTCAGGTCCGCCTTCATCAGCGTAAGCACTTCCGCCATCATACGGTCGTCGACCTGCGGCAATTGGCCTTTCAGCGTGAAATACAAATCCCGAAGCCGCGCGACCTTGTCGGCGACCGTACCCAATTTCTGGTGGAACATGAGCGTCGAGAGCTTCTCCGCGAACGCGCGCATTGGCGTTTGCGTATCGCTATCCCAGAAGTATTTGGCGTCGCGGAGACGCGCATTCAGCACGCGCTCGTTGCCTTGGCGGATGATGGCCTTGCCTTCCTCCGAGTGATCGCCATTTGCCACGCAGATGAAGTTGTGACTCAACTTCCCGTTCGCCGTGCGCAGCGGGATGTAGCGTTGATGCACCTTCATCGGCGTGATGATAATTTCTTCGGGGAGCGTCAGCGCATCTTCCGGGATTGCCCCAAGAATCGGCTCGGGCCATTCCACAAGGTTTGCAATTTCGGTGAAGAGATCCTCGTCTTCCTCGGCGGCCAGGTTCATGCCTTTGGCCAAGGCCACCACCTTTTCGTGCAACGCGGACTTGCGGTCCGCCCCATCCACAATTACCAAACGGCCGCGCAACGTTTCCGCATAGGACTGTGCGGAGTCTATCGTTACGGGTCCAGCAGCCAAGCGGCGGTGGCCAAACGATTCTCGCCCGGAATACACGTATCGCTCAGGGCCAATCTCGGAGGCGTCTCGTAGTTTGATCTGCACAGGAACCAGCGTCGAACCGTGCAGCGCGACAATCCATCGAATCGGGCGCGAGAACGCCAAGGTCGAATTCTCCCAGCCCATGGTCTTGATGAAATGCAGTCCATTCACGAAATCGCCGACGACCTCGTTCAGCAGTTTGGACAAGTGTCGGCCCTTCTGCTGGGCCTTCGCAAAGGCGTACTCGGCCTTGCCGTCCTCGCGGAAGTAGATGTCTTCGACGGCAACTCCGTTGGCCTCTGCAAACCGTTTCGCGGGGGTAGTCCAATTGCCGTTGTCGTCCATGCACACGGCACGTTTGGGACCGCGCGACTCTTTGCTCACGTCCTGCTGGCGCGCGGGAACGTTGGGGGCGAGGATCGCGATACGGCGCGGGCTGACATATACCGTAATTGGGCCGTGGGGGAGACCCCGCTCCGCCATGAGTTTTGCAAACAATGCCGGAGCCTGGGCCTCGACTGTTTGAATGTCCCTGTCGGGCAATTCCTCCACGCCAATCTCAACCAGCAGGGTTTCTTCTTGCGCGTAGGCGGAGGCATCCGGGGCTTCCGCCGGAGAGGTCAATTCGGGCAAGGGCTTGGCATGCCGCAGCATGGGGAAGGCCATCGCCTCGCGTTGCGCCAGGTATCCCTTCGCGCATCGTTCTGCAATGGCGCGGCACCGCAACAGGAATCGGCCGCGTTCCGTGACCGAAAGCGCTCCG
>JBAZRU010000342.1:0-7378 GCA_041662805.1 Candidatus Hydrogenedentales bacterium
GAAGGGAAACGCCTGGGGATGTGGGTCGATATGACCACGGGAACGGGGTGGTGTTTTGGGGGACCGGACATTCCGGAGGCGTTGGGCTGCGCGAAGGTCGAGATCACAACGAAGGAACTGAAGGCGGGGGAAGACCTTCGCGCCAATCTGCCGCAATACACGCAGGCGACGGCGACTTTCGATAAGACCATGTATGTAGCATCCATGGTTCCAACGAAGCGAATGGTGAAACGATCCGCGCCGGGCGGCGCGGGGCTCATGATGAATCCGTTTTCCGCCGCCGCTCTGGATGCGTATCTGCCGCGATTCGACGAGGCATTCAAGGCGTACACCGGCCCTGTGCCCCGCGCGATGTACCACGATTCGTATGAATACGATGGGCATTGGGCGCCGGAGTTGTTGGATGAGTTTGAGAAGCGCCGGGGATACAACCTCGCCGAGCACTTGCCTGCGTTGGCGGGGCAAGGGTCGCCGGACGACGTCGCGCGCGTGAAGTGCGACTATCGCGAAACGCTTTCGGACATGCTTGTGGAAGGTTTCATCCAGCGGTGGGCGGCGTGGGCGCGCGACAAGGGAATCCAAACGCGCAACCAAGCGCATGGTTCGCCGGGTAATCTGCTGGACTTGTACGGGGCTGTGGACATTCCCGAGACGGAGATGTTCAACAAGGACCGTGACCCGCTGGTGGCCAAGTTCGCGTCTTCGGCAGCGCACGTTCTGGGAAAACAAAAGGTCTCCGCAGAGACCGGCACGTGGTTGCGCGAACATTTCACGGAGCGGCTGGCGGATGTGAAGGACTTGGTGGATGAGTTGTTCATCGGCGGCGTGAACCACGTGGTGTATCACGGAACGTGCTATTCGCCGGACGATGCGCCGTGGCCGGGGTGGGTCTTTTATGCGTCGACCGAGATGAATCCGCGAAACGCGATGTGGCACGACGCGCCCATCCTTAATGAATACATCGCGCGGTGTCAGGCCGTTCTGCAGTCGGGAGCGCCGGACAATGACGTGCTGGTGTATTGGCCGATTCACGACTACTGGCATAACCCCGAGGGCATGGAACTCCAGATGACCGTGCACAAGACGGCGTGGTTGACGGAGCAGCCCATCGGAAGATTAGCGAAGGAGCTTTGGGAGCGCGGATACACATTCGACTATGTCTCCGATCGGCAGTTGGCTGCGGCGGAAGCAAATGCGGGAGCGGTGCAGACGGCGGGCGGATCATATCGCGTTGTGCTTGTGCCGCCGTGTGAGCACATGCCGTTGGCGACGATGGAGAAGCTGCTCGGTCTCGCGGAGCAGGGGGCGACGATTCTGTTCGTCGATCACGTGCCTAGCGACGTGCCGGGATGGAAAGACTTCGAGAAGAGACGAGCCGATCTGAAGGCGTTGTGTGGGCGTGTGACGTGGGACGCGTCGGGCAAGACGGGGACCGTCGGTAGCGGGAAGGTGCTTGTCAACGCAAGCGCCGAAGAGCTGCTCGCCGCTGCGGGAATCGCTCGCGAAGGCTTGGTGGATCTTCCGGGTATGCACTTCATACGACGAGGATTTGAAGGAGGGCGTCACTACTTCGTCACGCGCCGGGGGCAGGCGGGAGAACAGGGTGTCAGCTCCGTAGCGTTTAACGGATGGCTGCCGTTGGCGACGGACGCGAAGAGCGTGGCCGTGATGGATCCGATGAGTGGACTTGCGGGCGTCGCGAAAACGCGACCGGCAGTGAACGGCGGTACGGAAGTCTATCTTCAACTTCGTCCGGGGCAATCGATCATTTTGCGAACGTTTGCGGAGAAGGCTATCGAAACTCCGGCATGGCCGTATCTTGAGACGGTCGGAGATGCTGTCGCCGTTGGTGGCGAATGGAATCTGTCCTTTGTCGACGGGGGCCCGGAATTGCCTGCGGCTGCAAAGTTCAACGAACTCGGGTCGTGGACAGAACTGAGTGACGAAGAAGTGCAGCGATTCGCGGGGACAGGGAGGTACAGCATTTCGTTCGCGTTGCCGTCCGCGGCTGCGACATTCTGGAAGCTCGATCTTGGCGTGGTGGCCGAGAGCGCGCGCGTGCGGGTGAATGGGCGCGAAGTTGGTGGTTTGATCATGCCGCCGTTTGAGGTCGTGTTGAATGCTGCGGATCTGAAACCGGACGGCAATCAACTGGAAATTGACGTTACGAACCTCTCGGCCAACCGCATTCGCGATTTGGATCGCCGGCACGTGGAATGGCGCGTGTTCAACGACATCAATTTCGTGAACATGGACTACAAGCCTTTCGACGCATCCAACTGGGAGATTCGTCCTTCGGGACTGCTGGGTCCCGTGACGCTGACGCCCATGAAAGAGAAGACTGTTCCGTAAATGGCGAGGTTAGGTACAGGCGGGGAGAGACAGCGGAAATCAGGGACTGACACAAGCGAAGCGAACGCAGTGAGCGCAGACGTGTCTGTCCCTGCTTTCCGCGCCCCCGAGTAAGATAGAGTCAGCACAATTCTTTGCTCTGGGAAACAGATGAGGGGGATCGCATGACGACACTGATGGCTGCGCTATTGATTGTTGCGGCGGGCGCGAGCGACGCCAACGCAGACCGCGTCAAGGCCTTCTGCGTAGACTTCAATTGGGGCGACAAGGGCGCGGCAGAGCCGGGATTGTACACGCAGGCGTCGCCTCAAGAGCATGTCGCGTGGTACGAGCAACTCGGCGTGAACACGATACAGACCTTCTGCGTCAGCCTTCCGGGTTACGCGTGGTACCGGAGCGACATCGCGCCGGTGCAGCCGGGCATGCAGGGGGACTTCCTCTCGGAGATGGTCAAGCTCGGACATGCGAAGGGCATGCGCGTGATGGGGTACTTCTGCATCGGAGCAAACCCGTATTGGAGCGAGAAGCACCCGGACGCGGTGCATCCGCAATCGTTTGGATTGAATGTCCCGCTAACGCTCGACTACGTGGAGTATCTCGGGAACGTCATGGCGGAAGCGGTGACGAAGACGGGCATCGACGGGTTCATGATCGATTGGGTGTACAGCCCGAGCCACTTCTACGAAAACAAAGAGTACGCGTGGCTCGATTGCGAGAAGAAGATGTATCAGGAGCTGTTCGGCAAGCCGTTCCCCGGCGACGCCGCGATGGATCGGGCCGCGATCAACGAGTTCGGCCGACGCGCGGTGGACCGGTGCTGGGAGCGTATTCACAAGGCCGCCAAGGGCGCGAACTCGAACTGTGTCATTTGGTTGACGTGCTTCGATCTCCAGCATCCGCAGATCAAGGGATCGCGCATGTTAAAGGAGACCGATTGGCTCATGAACGAACATTTCGATACGGCCAAGCTCGACGCGGCAAAAGCGGACGCGGGGCCAAACACGAAACTCATCCAGTGCATCTGCGGTTGGGGCGATCACGATGCGGCAAAGATCCTCGCCGATCCCAAATACGCGGATGTGGGCATGTATGGTTACGCCAAACCCGATCCGAAGACGACACTGCCACCCAAAGACGACTCGCCAAACGCGAAGAATATCGAGGCTATGCGAAAGGTGTTTACAGGGACAACAACTTCGAAGTAGATCATGATCGCAGCGGTGTCGTATGCCTTCTTCGCGACGCTGGCGCTGTTACCGTTCCTCTTCTACTTTGTGTACGTGAATACGATGTGCGGCATAGAGAGATGGTGCCGGGTACGTCTACTGTGATTCCTCATCGGGATATGCAGCGACAAGCGCGGCCCAGAAACCCTTTTCGGGATCCTCGATTGCACCTGAGTAAATGAAGTCCTGCGTAATCAAGCCGCCGCTCGCAAGGGGAAGACTCAAGCTGGTAGGCCATGCGCCCATCGAGTTGGGTTCCAACATGCAAAGGAGAATAAACGTTATCGTACCTGGCGCAGCGTCCTCGAAGCGATATGTGCCATCGGCTCCCACAGGAACAGATTGACTGTCGGTGGTTCCCGCTCCGTCTTCTATCGAAATCTGCACCCCCATATTGGGAGGAATGGCGTCGTTGTACGATAGCTTTCCTTCGACGGTCGCTTGGCCAACGGGAAAGTGAATGTCGACGCGGGGCGATTGGCCTGCAGCGATTGCGATAGGGACGAAGCGCACACGTTCGTTCATCATTCCCGGCCCGAGCGTGATTGTGGCGCGGAGCCGCCCCTGACCTTCCGGGACATCGGTTAGTTTGAAGTTTCCATTCGCGTCCGTATGAGTTCCGCGAGCGTGCGCGTCTTTGGGCGCATCGTACAAGACATCGATACTTGCCTTCTCGACCGCTTTATCGCCGAGGAAAACAGATCCTTCGATGGTCGCTCCAGTACCTAGTCTAATCTGGAGCAACGAGGCGTCCGTAACGTTGGCGGGGACGTCGACGGAGCCTCCAACGGGATAGTCCGGATGAAAGGCGGAAAGCTGCGTGGTTGCATCGGCAACGTTTTCGACAAGGAGATCCCCATTCGCGTCCGTCTGTCCTTTCACAAGGTTCTTGAAGTGGAACCACGTCTTTGTTGAAGGTGGTCCTTCGCAAACTTCGGCGTTGGGAATTGGATCGCCTGACGGGGACACCACGCGAACGTGAAATGAACGGCCCAGTTCGAGGGCAAGCTCGACCTCTGCCGTTTCGCCGGCGATGAGATGGATATCGGAGAAGACCCGCGTGGCTCTCCCGGGCGCGCGCGCAACAACCGTCACGGCGAAGGGGTCAGCTGGCATTTTGTCGAAGATAAAGCGTCCCTGGCTGTCTTCATAGGACCTGAGTTTCGGTTCGGAGTCCTCTTGCCACATGTGGGCGGATTCCGTCCAAATTGGGCGAGCGAATGCTATTTCAAAGTTACTGATGGGCCTGCGCGTCTCCTGTGCGATCACGCGACCGCTGAGCGAGCTCACGCCCATCAAAACAAGAGTTATCCCTTCGGGTTTTGCGTCGGTGTTAACGAGTTTCGCCCATCCAAGCACCGGGTGGTCAGCGCGTATGTGAAAGAGGCCCGGCTCAAAGCGCACAAAGGAAAAGTAGCCTTTGGCGTCTGTTGTCGTGCCTTCATCGTTTGTGGAAACGTAGGCCCCTTGCACTGGATTCTCGGCCGTGTCCAGGACGTAGCCGAAGACAGTGGTCCCGCGAGTGGCGTCGAAAACAAGCCGAAGCTCATGTTCTGCTTGGCCGTTGGCTAAGGCAACTCGGGCGCTTGCTTCTTTAAGGGGGACCGTATCTCCCGGAAGTTGAATGAAGAGTCCGTAGGATCCTGCCCGCAGTCCCTCAAAGTGGAAACGGCCTTCCTGGTCTGTGATTGAAGCAGTGCCGCCCTGTTCATAGCGCGTATTTCCTTTGGAGTCTGTAGTCTCTAGACGCGGAATGACATTGACGCCCAACAAAGGCTTCGCCGTGTGGTCAGCGACCCACCCGTCCATGGAGGCGCTCGCATTGATGGAGGCGGCGAGCGGTGTCTGTTCGGTTGCGGCGGGAGTTGTTCCAGCTTTGACTTCAAGCGCTGTTGGGAGTGTGTTTGGTGCTACCGGCGGGGTCTGCGGCGAAGATGTCTTGAACACGGCAACTAGCGCCACGAGGATACACGAGACGGCCAGAATGCCAGAAGCAAACGAAACTGAACCAAGGGATACGGGGAGCGTCCATGTGGCATTCGTGACGGTGGTTACGCCCCCGGCAGTACCGGCCAACGTAGTTGCTACGGACGTAGTCTTCGGCAACGCGGCGATTGCGGCCATGACCTTCTTAGCCTGTTCCTTCCTACGGGATTCGACCGCGCCTTCTTCTTGAAGCAGCGCGAGCAGATTGGCGGAAAGGGTTTCGCGGGCGCGAGCGAGGCGCTTCTGAGCAGCCGGTTTTTCGATGTGCAGCGCCGCGGCGATTTCCCGGACCGATTTGCCTGCGAAGTAATGCATCAACAAGACCTCGCGTGGGCCTTCTTCGAGGGCCATGACTTGTTGGCGGACGATTTCGTGACGTTCGTGAGAGGCTGGGTCTTCGGAGGAACTGCCCGCCGCCGGATCCAGTTCCGTTGCGAGCTGCGCGCGGCGTTCGCGTTTGCGGACCAGGTCGATGGCTTTGTTGCGCGCCATGGTAGTCAGCCACGGGCCGAAGCTACTGGTATCGCGCAAGGTCCCGAGCGCCTGATACGCGGCGAGAAACACGTCTTGCGCGATGTCCTCGGAATCGTGCCGGTTGCCCGTCTGTGCGTAGGCAACCGCATGCGCAATACCAATATACCGGTGGACAAGTTTTCCAAAGGCTTCTTGGTCGCCTGCCTGCGCCCTACTGGCAAGATGGCGGTCGCTCTCGTGAAATAGTCTTAGCATGGGTCGTCCTCTCTACCGTTCTTCCCTATAGTCGTTTGGGAACGGCAGGTGCGGACACGGCAGATTCATGGCGCGAAAGGACGCCATGCCTCGATCTACTTCGGCGGTGCGGCGGACACATGGATGTCCTTTGGAATCTCGGTTGAATCGGGTTCGGTGATTCGGAAGAAGAAGCCCCAGTTGAGGCCGGTCTGGCCAATTTTCAAGAGAATCTGCGACGTGCCTGCGGGGAGCGTCACGGGGACGAGATCGTCATCGACCGATGCGCCGCGCTCGATCTTGTTGGACCACGCCTCCTTGCCATTGAGGAAGACTTTCACGCTGTCGTTGCTGCCGACACGAAGCATCATATCGCGAGGGCCTTTGTCGACGGTCACCCAGCAGAGGGCGTAGGCGCAGGAGTAATCGGTGTCGGTGAATTCGCGCAGCAGGTCCACGTAGCCTTTCCATTCGGGGACGTGGCTGGGTTTCCACGCAACCGTTGCACCTGACTTGCCGGTGTATGTGGCCGCGGGATCGGCTCCGTGTTCGGGCGGATAGACTTGGTCGTGTCCGCTCATGCCGGCGTTGTCGAAGGGGCCGCACAGGAGCCACTCGTTGATGAATCCCTGTTCGCGGGCGAAGCGGTCGGTTAGGCCGACTGTGGTCTTCTCTTTCGCGATAGTCGCCAACAGGTAATCTTCGTTGATGGCGGCCATGCGGTCGATCGTATCGTTGAGCAGAGCAATCGAGGCATTGTACTGCGCGAAGGTAGTCGACGAATCCGCGCGGCGGATCTTCAGGTAGGCGTCCATTTGATCGAAGGAAAGGCGGATCATTTCGAGGCGTTTAGCAACAGCGGGAGAAACGCTCTTCTTTTCCGCTGCTTCAAGGGCCACCCGGCATTTCTCGACGGTTGCCTTTGAGAAGTAGTTGGGATAGTCGACAAGGCCCCATTCGACCTTCTTGTCCAGCCCGTCGAAGACCGATCCGAGAGTCTCGTAGAACGCCGTCATCTCGGGGGCTGCTTCGCCGAAGAACGATGCAATCATATCGGTAAAGAGCGCGTTGCCGTCTTGGGAACTGTCCCACATGCTCTGGGCTCC
>JBAZRU010000343.1:0-4576 GCA_041662805.1 Candidatus Hydrogenedentales bacterium
CCCTATTTTCCCGCCATCTTCCACCTACGAAACACCTCCCGCCACCCAAACGTCCCCGCTCTCCACCACCAAGTCCACCAAGTCCTTACGCCGGGAGTGTCGTCTCGCCGAAGGTGGAAGTACAAACGCCCGGAAGGAAATCTTCAGTCTCCGAGCCAGGCATCTTGGGATCTAAAGCGCTTTCCTTGCGCAAATAGAGACAGCACGTGTCTGCCGCTTTCGTAGTCTGTATGATTATCATTGCGTCAAGGCGGTTAAGGAGAATCAGATATGGCTATCTCACTCAAGACTAGGAAGATGCTGTGGGGACGATCAGCCAACCGTTGCTCATTTCAGTCTTGTCGGACAGAGCTTGTCATAAGCGCGACAGAAACAGACGATGAAAGCCTGATCGGCGATGAGTGTCACATCGTCGCCAAGAGTACCGATGGACCGAGAGGCGGTTCCACGCTCACACCGGATCAGCGTGACAAATACGAGAACCTGATACTGCTGTGCGTATTGCACCACAAGCTAATTGATAACCAACCTAATACCTACTCCGTCGAACGATTGCACCAGATGAAGAACGATCACGAGAACTGGGTCCGTAATTCCTTAGTCAGCTTCGACGCGGCAAGACAGCGTGATGATGAGCAGTGTGCTCACCTTATACAGGAGTTCTGCAATAGGGTGGATATTGACAACTGGCGGAGATGGTCTTCAGGGGTGCTTAGCGCGAGTGGTCCCTACATCAGAACCGAGTTGCACGCCAAACTGGATGAGACGCGGACCTGGATTCTCTCGCGTGTATGGCTCCAACGTTACCCAGAGATCAATAATAGCTTGGAGAACTTTCGGAGAGTCCTCCAGGACTTCCTCAATGTGTTCTCGGAGCATTCTGAGTCAAGCGGATCTGATGAGCTTAGGACCACGAGATTCTACAAGATTAGCGAGTGGAACCCGACGACGTACGAACGACTACATCGCGAGTATGAGTTTCATGTAGATCTGGTTCAGGATCTCATGTTGGAATTGACGCGTGCGGCCAATTACGTCTGTGACCGAGTGCGTGAAGAGCTTTTCCCGATCTTTCGATTGGACGAGGGTGTCCTTCTTGTTACCCAGGGACCATTTATTGACTTGTCATTTCTGACATTTCGCTGCGAGTATCGCGGACAAGAGCGCACGGATATACCTTATCCAGGCCTTGAAGCATTCAAGTCGGCGCGTAGGAACCGAGACCATCACCTCGGAAACGGAACCCAGCCAGAATCAGCAAACGAATTGGAAGTGGAGGAATCAGGAGAATAGGCAAATTTAGCTGTGGCGTGCTCTCCTGACCGCGCCACTCCACCGACCGCAGGTCTCCTCCCCTCCCCGTGCTGCCCATACACACGACTTAACCTCTCGTTCTCCCTCTGTGCACACCGTCGCCACATAACGCCTCACCGATAGACCGCGTCTCTGAAATCTCAAACCCGACCCTTCAAATCCCCCACCCCAAGACCCTGAACCCAACCCCATCGTAATCGCCCGTTTCTCTGCTCTCTTCATACACGTCATCTGCGCAATTTGTGGATGCCTTGCTTTGGGCCGTTTTCGCGTTCTCGACTTCGACTCCAATCAGCCTCGTGTGCAAACACTTTCCTGGGACACCCCCACTCCTCCCTGCGCTGGCCCTTGTGGAAAAGTACAAGATGTCGTACTATAAATGGAGATTTCCCCAGTTGCATATCTGCCCGGGCTGCTTGACTGCGCGATCAAGAGGAGAAAGTGGCTAGTGACTTCTTCTATCGCCAAACCGACTCGGCCGCCCCTTAGGCGCGCTCGCATTTACGTTATACCTGGAATCGCTCGCGGCACGACCATTGTGCATCCGCCCGTGTCGGCCAAGGGCGAGCAGTACTGAATACGCAGTCTTGGGCAACCTGCGTTCGGAAGGAGGCTGATAACCATGGATTTGGCCAAGATAGTGGAATTCGCTGAGCAGAACGTTGCTGGCTGGACTTGGGTAGCGCGGCAAACTCTGATAAGGCCAGTCGCTCGTTTTGAGTTTACTTATGTGACTGGTGCGGGCTTCGCAGAGACGGTCGGTCCGATCAAGGACGAAAGGCAACTGTGGCTCCATCCGAGATTAATAGCATACGCGATCATAAGTATCATTTTGGGACAGTTAATTGAAAGGTTGATACCGGGCAAGAGACCAGATGTTGACCTTTGGAACGCCGTTGTGTTCCTTATTGTATATCTCTTTGTGAATGGCACCGCGTTACATGTGTTCTGCCGCTTGCTAAGAGGAAGGGGTAAGTACATAGAGACGCTAAGTGTCATTCTGCAGGTTTCCGCGACACTATACGTGCTCTGCAGTTTCATAACAGTTCTCATTGTACCATTCCTGGGTTTCACGATTGTCGCAGAGAGCCTTAAGACAATCCCATGTTGCGGTATTCTCATGATAGAGCAACCTGCATTCATCTTTTCTGTGATCAGTGCGTTGTTTAGTGCGATCTACATCCCGATGGCGTTGAAATCTGTACACAAGTTTGGCTGGATTAGGACGAGCATCCTCTGTATGCTACCGTTGCTGACGCTGTGGTTTACTCTTCCACTTTCGGAATCTACAAGCATAGATTTCATTCCGCCGCCAATGACCTCGATTGGTCTCTAGTCTGGAATCAGTAAGTCTTTTGCTTCCAACCGTGCCACTCCGCCGGCCGCAGGTTTCCTCCCCTCCCCGTGCCTCCGATACACGCGACTTAACCTCTTGTCCTGGCGCACCGTCGCCACCTAACGCCTCACCGAAAGACCGCGCCCCCGAAACCTCAAACCCGGCCCTTCGAATCCCCCACCCCAAGACCCTGAACTCAACCCCATCGTAATCGCCTGAGCCTCTTCTCTCTTCATCTGTGCCATCTGCGCAATCTGTGGATGACTTGCTTTGTGCTGTTCTCGCATTCCCACCTCCCGCTGCCATCGACCGCGCCCCCCACCACGTTGTGGCGTGGTCTCCCGGCCGCGCCACGCCCCCGACCGTATTAGGTCTCCTCTTCAAACCTTCCCACGTTCGCACGGTCCGGCAGTGCAACGAACTCCCCCATATATATGAGAGCACAATGCTCCACGCGACCGCCCCGCAGGCCGTCTCTTGTCTGCCAGACCCCAAACCCTCTCAGCAAAAAGGAATCGTCAACCATGTCCACCACAGACACAACTACCACCCCAGCCACCCGCATGACCGCCCTGGGCACTCCCTGCGCCCGGTCCTGGTCCGAAGAATGGATCGCCACCGTCGACGCAACCGAATCCAAACTCAACCACCGCATCTGCGGCGCACGACTCCCCGACGGCACCCCCTGCACCCGCACCTCTGACCACCCATCCGGGCGCTGCCGCTACCACGGCGGCTTCGACCTCACCGGAGCACCCACCGGCAACCGCAACCACGTCATCCACGGACTCTACTCCCGCCGCCTCCGGACCTGTTCACAAACCTGCCCCCACTGGCAAACCTGCCCCTGCGCCAACGCCAACCTAGCTCTGTCCGATTCGTCCGTGTCCGTCGGTGCTCGTCCGTGTTCGTCCACTCCGTCCACCTCGTCCACGTCTTCTCTTCTCTGCCAGACCCCAGACCCTAAACCCCAAACCCGCCCCCCATCCCCGCTCTGCCCTCGCCATTGTCGAATCCCAACCCCACCCAAACCCCATGGGACTCCACGCCGCCCACAACGTCGCCATGCTCCAAGTCCTCGTCTCCACCGCCGCCTCTTACATCGCCAATGCGGACTTCTTCTCCGCCGCCTGCGCTACTTCCCCTCTGCCAGACCCCAAACCCCAGAACCTAGACCCGCTTCATCCACCCAACGAAACCCGAGAGACGAACCACGATCTCCCCAGTCCCCAAGCGCCTAACTTCAACACCATCAATGCCTTCTTTCGCCTCATGCGCGAGTTCAGAGCCTCACTAAAGCTCCTCGGCAACCCGGCCCACGCCCCCTTGAATCGTCAAAAGCAGGGGTTGACCCACCCAACCCCCGAAGGCATCCTCCGCCACGCCCAACGCGTCCAACACGACGCGGACCTCGACCCCGACGCCCTCGCCGATGCCCAACTTGAACCTCAAACCATCCAAACGCACGCCAGATCCTTCGTCCAGCAAGCAGCCCTCGCTGGCGGCGAAGGTAACGAAGTCGAAATGTACTGGACCTACGACAACGCCGCCGCGCTCGACGAACCCTTCGCCGACTCCCAACGCGACGACGTCCTGGCCTGCTACCGGCCCGCGAAACAAACCGTTTCCGAAGAATACGCCAGCGAAATCCTCGGCAACCTCCACCTCCCCCCGCTCCCCAAAAGCGAAGAAGACCCCAAAACCGACGACGGCTACGAACACTACGCCCAAGTCCTTCAGCACTACCTCGACGTATTCCGCGACGGCAAAATACCGCCCGAGGCCTTCGCCAAAAACACCCCCATCCGAGCCTACGCCGAATCCATCTACGTCGGCTCCAAGCAGAATTCGGGGACTGACACAAGCGAAGCGACCGCAGGGAGCGGAGACGTGTCTGTCCCCGAATTCTGCGGACTTCAGCAGACA
>JBAZRU010000343.1:4586-7333 GCA_041662805.1 Candidatus Hydrogenedentales bacterium
GCGGTGCCGCGTAACCCGCGAACCACGAGTTACCCAAAGGCTTCGCGTAAACCCAACGGCGATCACTTACGCGCGTCAGCTTCGTCGAAGCAGACGCTACCAATTGCAGGCTGTCCACGAATTGCCGCCTTAGGGCTTAACCGCGATCTCCGCGCAACGATAGAGCCGCGATCGCCGAGCGTGGCGCCGCGTGACCCGTTTCCGTGATCGGTGTATTATCCCGAGGCAGTGAAGCGTGTATTGCCGCTTTCAAGCAGGCAGCGTTGGGGAGGAAAAATGATTCGCATTGGAACCAAGTGGACTATTGCCGTGGCCCTCACTTTGGCGTGCCTGACTGTGGGAATTGCATTAGCTGCCGAGCCTGCAGATTTGCCCATGCCCACGCCTGCGGTGCTTACCGCGGACGCTCGGCCCGTCGCGGAGAAGTTTGCATCGCCTGGGCACGATGGGCGAATCCTGAAGATCATCCACAACTTCCCCGATGAACCGGAGGCGCAGGTTGCCTTGCTCGACAAGCTCAGCGCGCAAGGCTTTGGCGGTGTCGTCGCAAACGTGTCGTTCACGGAATACCTGCTGAGCGAGCCGCGCTGGACGGCGTTCATCCGCGCAGTGGGCGAGGCGCGGAAACGCGGGATGATGCTGTGGTTGTACGACGAGTGCGGGTATCCGTCGGGTTCGGCAGGCGGCGTCACCTTGAAGGACCATCCCGAGTTGGAGGCGCGCGGCGTGTATGTGGCCGATGCGGTGAGTTCCGGCGGGGCTGTGGCGGTGGATGTGCCGCCGGGCGACGTGATGCGAGCGGCGGCGTATCCGGTAAAGGACGGCATAGCGCAGCTCGATCAAGCAGTGGATTTGGCGGCGTCGATCAAGGACGGCAAGTTGTCGTGGGAAGCACCGGCGGGGGAGTGGCGCGTGCTCGTATTCACGCAAGGCGTCCTATACAAAGGCACGCACGCGGAATGGAGTCTGGCCTACAAGTTCCCTTACATCAACCTGCTTCAACCGGAAGCGACGGCGCGGTTCATCGACGTGACCCACGCGGAGTACGCGCGGCGCATGGGCGACAACCTCGGCACGAACTTCGTCGCGACGTTTACCGATGAGCCGTCGTTGATGAGTGTTTTTCTTCGTGAGCAGCCCTACAGCGTGCTGCCGTGGTCGCCGGGATTGGCGGACGAGTTCGCGAAGCGGCGCGGCTACCCGCTTGACACCTGTTGGCCGTCGTTGACGATGAACACGGGTCCGCAGGGGCTCAAGGCACGCTACGATTTTTGGCAGACCGTCGGGGAGTTGGTGTCGGAGAATTTTTTCGGCCAACTGCAAACGTGGGGCCGTCAACACGGCGTCCTCAGCGGCGGCCACCTGTTGTGCGAAGAGAAGCTGTTATGGCACGTGCCGTTCTACGGCGACTTCTTCAAGTGCGCGCGGCGCTTGGACGCGCCGAGTATCGATTGTCTTACGAGCCTTCCCGAAGAAGTACCCTGGTACATCGCGCGCTTGCTGAGCAGCGTGGCGGAGTTGGAAGGCCGCACGGTGACCATGAGCGAGACGTCGGACCATAGCCAGCACTACCGCGCCAAGGACGACACGCGCCCGGCTAAGGTCGTCACGGAAGCCGAAATCCGCGGCACGTGCAACAAACAGATGGCAAACGGCATCACGACGATCACGAGCTACTATTCGTTCCAAGATCTCGACGACGCGGCCCTCACTCGCCTTAACGAATGGGTCGGGCGCTGCTCGAACGCCATTCGCGGCGGGCATCAAGTCGCGGACATCGCCGTTGTGTATCCCACGGAGTCCATGTGGCTGCGGTTTACGCCGTCGCGCGAGTGGGTGAAGCAGGCCTCGCCGGAGGCGGATCGCCTGGACAGGGTGTTTCGCGAGGCGGGCAATTATCTGTACAAAGCGGGTCGCGACTTCACGTTTGTAGATTCGCAGGCGATCATGGAATCAACCTCTGGCGAAGGCGCGTTGCGCCATGGCGAGCTAGCGTGGCGGGTCGTGGTGCTGCCCGATACCGACACGTTGCCGTTGAAGGCGTGGGAGAACCTCGCCGCGTTCTACCGCGCGGGCGGCGCCGTGATCGCGCTCACGAGCAAGCCTGCCAATAGCGAAACGGAATTCCCGTCGCCGCGCGTCGCGGAGTTGGCGAATGAAATCTTCGGCGATGCCGCTGAGCCGCAGACGCACAGAAACGACGCAGGCGGCTGCGGCGTGTTTCTGCCCGAAGGAAAGGAAGACCAGCTTGCGAAAGTCATCGATTCCCTGCTCGACCGCGACGTGAAGTGCGGAGCGGGGGAGTCGCCGATTCACAGCGCGCATCGCCGGATTGACGGGCGGGAAGTGTATTTCCTGATCAACGACAGCCGGGAAGCCTGGGAAGGGTCGGTTACGTTTGCCGCCACCGGCGCCGGCGAGCAGTGGGACCCCGCCACCGGCAAGATCGCGCCGTGCCCTTCGGCAACGGATGTGCCCGTCAAGCTGGAACCTTTTGGCGGCATCTTTTACATCTTCGCCACCGCGCAAATGCCCGCGCGCCGGAGCGAAGAACCTGGACTACAATAGGCTGCCGCAAGAAGACTGTTGGTGCGCGAATCGGACGCTATAGTCAAGGAACGCCTGGGCATGAATAAGGGGACTTAGAAAGGCATTTCTTGGTGGTGTCGAGTAGACACTGCTTTCGCTCAGCAAAGGATAACTCACACCTTGCTGAGGGGTAGCAGACGCCCCACGGACTCGGCTGC
>JBAZRU010000344.1:0-7323 GCA_041662805.1 Candidatus Hydrogenedentales bacterium
CTCTTCGACAATAGGCTGATCTTCGGGGACAATCTGTTGGCGCTCAAGGCGCTGGAACAGGAGTTCACCGGAAAGGTCAAGTGCATCCCGATTGATCCGCCATACAACACGGGGTCTGCGTTCACACACTACGACGACGGCGTCGAGCATTCGTTATGGCTTTCGCTTATGCGAGACAGGCTCGCAATCTTGCGGAATCTACTCACTCCTGACGGTTCAATCTGGATAGCGATTGATGATAACGAAGCACATTATCTGAAAGTACTGTGCGACGAAGTGTTCGGTCGCGATGCTTTCGTCACCTCGATTGTATGGCAGAAGGCCGACTCACCCCGAAATTCCGCGCGCCAGTTCTCCTCAGACCATGACTACATTCTGCTGTTTTCGCGCAACGCAAATTGGACCCCCCAGAAACTAGCGCGCACAGAACAAGCCAATGCAATTTATTCCAACCCCGACAATGATCCCCGTGGTCCGTGGTTGCCAGGCGATCCGTACGCGAACAAACCCTATTCGCGAGGGCTATACAGAATTGCTGGACCTACCGGGCGGGAGTTCTCGCCGCCGCCAGGGCGTTTTGGGCGCATTTCTGAAGACAAGCTACGTGAGTTGGATGAAGACGGTCGTATTTGGTGGGGGCCAAAAAAGGATGCGCGCCCAAGTATTAAGCGATATCTATCAGAGGTAGGAGACCTGGTGCCGCGTACACTTTGGACCAAGGAAGAAGTGGGCAGCAATCGGACATCGAAGAATGAAATGCGCGCGCTTTTTCCGGGTTCAGAATCGTTTGGTACTCCAAAACCGGAGCGGCTAATCCAGCGCATTTTGGAAATAGCCACCAATCCCGGCGATCTTGTTCTTGATTCGTTCGCCGGTTCTGGGTCGACGGGGGCGGTGGCGCACAAGATGGGGCGGCGTTGGATCATGGTGGAGTTGGGCGAGCATTGCCACACGCATATCATCCCGCGTCTGAAGAAGGTCATCGACGGCGAGGATCCCGGCGGCATCACGGAGGCGGTCGGTTGACCGGGACGGCCTTGAGCGGCTAAAGCTCGAAGACGGCGTCCGTTTCCACGAGAACACCAAGGTCGAATTGGAGGTGTACGCCCGCGAGAACAACCGGCCCATCGTGAAGCCGTTCATGCTGGTCGTGGCGCAGGACACCGAGCACGCCAACGCGCTGGTCAGGCTTATCGAAAACGACGCGTTCTTCGAGGGGCGGTACAGGGGCAAGGTCATCACCGTGCATTCGAACCTGCGCGGCGAGGAGAAGGACGACACCGTCCAGCAACTGCTGTCCGTCGAAGACCCGGCCAATCCGGTCGAGATCGTGGTGCATGTCAACATGCTGAAAGAGGGCTGGGACGTCACCAACCTCTACACCATCGTGCCGTTGCGGACGGCCAACTCGCGGACGCTGGTCGAGCAGTCCATCGGCCGCGGGCTCCGGTTGCCCTACGGCAAGCGCACGGGCAATCCCGCCGTGGACCGCCTGACCATCGTGTCGCACGACCGGTTCCAGGAGATCATCGACCACGCCAAGGACCCGAACTCGATCATCCGCACGGGCATCGTCATCGGGCGCGACGTTCCGGACGAGAAGATGAAGGTGGTCGTCGTCCAATCGATGGTCGAAACGAGCATCGTGGGCGATGAGACACCGGGGGCGGTCCAGCAAAACCTCCTGTTCGAGCGGCCCGAGGAGCGCCAAATCGCCCGCCACGTGCTCAACATCATCCGAGACTACGAGCGTCTCCCGCGCTCCGGTGACCTGCTCTCGCCGGAGGTGCAAAGGGAACTTGTCGAAAAGACGGCGGCGTTGGTGACGCCCAGGCAGTACGAAATCGAGGGAACCTCGGACAAGGTGGACCTCGTGAAGGTGGTGCGCGAGACGGCGGCGCAGTACATAACGATGTCGATCGATATCCCGCGCATCGTGGTCGTGCCGCGCGGTGAGGTGACCAGCGGATTCAGCGAGTTCGACCTGGACACATCCAAAGTGTATTTGCAGCCGGTGGCCAGAGACCTGATATCGCAGGGTCTTCATGACGGCCAGCGCTATCATTTAATAAGCGGCGACGGCATCGTCGAAGAGGAGCGCCTTGAGGATTACCTCGTGCGCGGCCTGATCGACTTCGACGACGTGAATTACGATGAGAATGCGGAATTGCTGTACAAGCTGGCGGGCCAGATGGTCCGGCACCTGCAATCGTACCTGAAAGACGATGACGAGGTGCTGAACGTGTTGCAGTATCATCAGCAGACGCTGGTCAACCTGATCCACGCCCAGATGCTCGCCTACTATAATGAAGAGGCGGCCGAGTACGTGGCCCAGGTGACCAAGGGGTTCACCACCATGCGCGCGACCGCGTACAACGCGCCCGCCGACGAACCCGTGCGCGACGTACGCATGCCCGTCACCGACAAGCAGAATATCCGGCGCATGTTGTTCGGCGGCTTGCAGCGTTGCTTGTACCCCATCCAAAAATTCGACGCCGATTCCGAGCGCCGGTTCGCCGTGATTCTCGAAACCGACGCAAACGTTTTTGCAAGGCATCTCGGCTCGCAACTCCAGCATTGCCAGTAATTTGACTTTTCTTTGGTGCGGCCCAGTTTTCGCCCATATGCCCACCATTCGCCCCAATGGATAAGGTGCTTAAGTTCGTTTATTCTGAATTTCCCGAGAACCCCACTCGTATCAGCAGCGATCCAGCAAGTCGTCGATTCTCGTTGCCTTGATGAACTGCACCGGGTTGTCGCCGACGGCGAGCGCCTCGAAGTGGGCTTTGACGCACTCGATCTTGGCACTCTCTTTGTCGCGGATGTCGTCGGTGAAGAGGCCGCTTTTGGTCTCTACAACGAAGTACAGGCGCTCGACACCGTCCTTGTCCACGAGGACGGCCCAGTCGGGGTTGTAGCTGCCTAGCGGCGTCGGGACCTTGAACCAGCCGGGGAGCTTGGCGTAAACCTTGATGGCCTCGTCCTTCTCAAGCTCATCGGCGAAACGGCGCTCGGTGTCCGAATCGTACACGACGTGCTCGTAGACCGATTTCTGCGTGTCGGTCAGCATGTTCCTGAGATAGCCGGTTAGCTCTTCCTGCGTGAACAGCTCCTGGGCGTAGTAGTACTCATCGCCGAGGCGCTGGTATTTGATGCCGTCCACGAGGGCCAGACGCTTGCAGCGGTTGATGGCCTCGGCGGCCAATTCGATGAACTGCTGCGGGTTGCGCGTGAAGTCGTCGAGCCGTTTGCTCCCGATCAGGACGCGGTAGATGGTCCGGCGTGTGAGCTGCGTGCGATCCTGCAAGTCCGTGAGCAGGTCCGGGAGCTCGATGTCCCCTTCATCCAGCACCACGCTTGCCGCGCCTGCCCGTTCGGTGGCCTCGACGCCCGCCTTGCCGATGGCGATGTCTGCCTTGCGCCATTGCAGGCGCGTCTTCGTGATCGGCGGCGCTTCTTGGAGGGCGCGGATGCATCTTTCGATCAGCTTTTCGTTATCGAACTGCACCCGATAGGTGGTCCTGTGCTTGATCCGGTCCCACAGAGCCTTGAACTCGGGGCTGTGCAGGATGGCTTCCCGCGTGCGTACCTGGCGGCGCTCATCCGCGTCCTTGATCTCCAGACGCCCGGAGAGCTTGCGGAGCACCTCGGTGATCTGGCCGCGTTACGGCTCGAATTCAACAGGTAATTCCAAGGTGCCGTCCTTGATGGCCGTCTTGAGGGCATCCTGCACCTTGCCGTGGGCGTTGATGTAGCCCGCGGACTTCAGGTGCTCCCACACGGACTTCGACTGATCGATGCCCATGGGCGCAGGCAGGCCGTCCGGCCCGGTCACGGCAATCGCCGCGAATTGGTGCGGCTCGACGATGCCGAAGCGGATGCCCGTGTCCTCTTCGATTTCCTTTTGCAGATTGTCTGCGAACTGCTGGTAGCTCTCCGTGGCGATCACGGTGAGCGTGTTCACCTCGAAACCGTGCAGGCGCTGGCCCTGCTGGTTCACGCACAGGCGCAGGCCGCGCCCGATGGTCTGCCGCCGCTCGCGCTCGGTCTGGATGTCGCGCAGGGTGCAGATCTGGAACACGTTGGGGTTGTCCCACCCCTCGCGCAGGGCCGAGTGCGAGAAAATGAACTTGAGCGGCGTCTCGAAGCTCAGGAGCTTCTCCTTCTCCTTCATGATCAGGTTGTAGGCGCGCTCCGCGTTGTCACGATTCGCTTGATTGTTCTCGGCGGTGTCGGCCCAACCACCGTGCCTGTCGATGGAGAAATATCCGTCGTGGACTTCCTCCGCGGCGCGACTGAGATCCACTTCCTTGAAAAGCGTGTTGTAGTCCGGGTGTTTCGCCAGACGCTGATACTCTTCCTCAAAAATGCGGGCATAGTCGCCCTTGACGGGATTGCCGTCGGCGTCATACTGCCGATACCTGCTCACCGTATCAATGAAGAAAAGCGACAGCACTTTGATCCCCTGCGGACGCAGGCGCTTTTCTTTGTCCAGGTGCTCCTTGATGGTGCGGCGGATCATCTCGCGCTGGACCGCCAGCGCGTCCACGTCGCCGAATGCTTGGCCGGGACTCAGGAAATGCTCTCCGCCCGGCACGCGAAGCTCCATGAACTCCTTGCCCTTCTCCACGCGAATCTCGCCCACGCGGCAGTCGGCGTAAATGTCCCTGCCCGCTATCTGGTCAAGCATGTCGCCGTCCTGCACGGCCACCTCCCGGCGCTGGATGCCGGTGCGCGCCTCGACATCCAGTTCCACCTTGGCCGAGATGACGCCCCGCTTGTTGCTCACCGAAATCAGGCGCACGAAGGACTTGTTGTGGCCGCCCTCGACCGTCGCCGAGGCCACCTCGATCTGCTTCACTAACCGCTTCTCGTAGGCGTCCACGGCGTCGAGGCGATACACCATGTGGTGCTTCTCCGCGTGCGTGGCCGAGTAGCGCAGCGTGCATAGCGGGTTCATCGCGCCGAGCGCTTCCTTGCCGCGCCCCTCCAGGCCACCGTCCACGCTCTGCGGTTCGTCCACGATCAGGATGGGCCGCGTCGATTTGATGAGGTCGATAGGCTTCTCGCCACCGGTCTTCTCGCTGTCCTTATAGAGGTTGTTCACGTCCTTCTTGTTAATGGCCCCGACGGTCACCACCATGATCTGGATGCTCGGGCTCGTGGCGAAGTTGCGCACCTGGCCGAGCTTGCTGGAATCATAAAGGAAGTACTCGAAGGGCACGTTAGCGTAGAGGCCCCGGAAGTGCTCTTCCGTGATCTGAAGCGACTTGTACACGCCCTCCTTGATCGCCACGGACGGCACCACGATGACGAACTTCGTGAATCCGTAGCGCTTGTTCAGCTCGAAGATGGTGCGGAGGTACACGTAGGTCTTTCCCGTGCCGGTCTCCATCTCGACCGTGAAGTCGCCCGAAGCCAGCGAGCCGGAGGGGGCCAAGCCGTTGCGGAGCTGGACGTCGTGCAGGTTGCCGACAAGTTCGTCGTCCAGCAATTGCAGGCGGTTGCCGACGCCCAAGTCGTTCTGAGAAAACTCCAAGGTTAGTTGCGCAGAAAGGGCATCACGCGTGACTGTGAATTCGGTGCGGCACGTTTCCTGGCCGCGAAACAGGTCACACACGGCCTCGATGGCCGCGTGCTGATGGTCGAGATTCGGATCGAAGTGAAGTTTCACTGGGCGTCCCCGGTTTCGCCACTACGGGAGGAGTTGGCGATGCGTTTTACTTCCCGATCAAAGTCGCTCTCGAAAGAGGCGTCTTGCCTGGCGCGGAACACGGCGTATTGGTCTTCTGCGAGCTTTTTCGCCACTTCCGCGGAAATCATTCCCGCATTGGTGAGCACGTCATACTCATTGAAACGAAGAAACGCGTCCAGCCGTTCAACCCAATCGGCCATTTTCATGGGAATCTGCCGCGCTGCTTGATTTTCCGCATAGTCAAGAAACATGCTTACAATGCGTTCAAGTTCCGTGATCTCTTTCTCGATCAGATAATTCTTGGCCACGGAGGCGTCGGATTTGTGAATCTTCCCACCGGGGGCATCCTTCCAATGCGTGAGGCCCATGGTGGGTTTGGCGGCGTCGGCCCGTTCGGCTACGATCTCGGCCGCCGTCTTGCCGGTTACAGCCCCGGGTGGCCTGTGTACTGTTCACCCGGTATCCCACGGAAATGACGGCATCCAGATTGTAGAACTCAATCTCCCGGCGAACCTCCCGGACGCCTTCTGTTTGAACTCTCCAAGTTTTTCGGAGAGTTCGCGCGCGATCAAGCTCTCCCGAATCGTAAATGCTTTTCAAATGGTAACTTACGGTCCTCAAGTCCACTCCGAAGAGCGCTGCAATCTTTCGCTGATCGAGCCAAAAGGTCTCGGTCTCGTAAAGCACCTCGATTCTGACCTGGCCTTCCGGAGTCTGATATAGGATCAGTTCCCCATCCATGGGCGCACCAGGCTGACGGATGCTTTCCTCTTCTTCGCGCTTCATGCTAGAGGCTCCGCACATTTCCCAGCCCATGTTGCTGGAGAATCGCGGTGAGGTTGGTCTTGGCCACGTCATCGGCAAAGGCGCTGTCGCGGAACACCACGCTCGTCTCGCCCGACGGGGCCAGTTCCTTGTGCCATGCCACCATGCCGAGCGCCAGAGGCTCGACTTCCGCGGTGGCGATCTTTTCCGCCAAGCAAACCATCAGCGTCCCCGCGCCGACGCTGTAAACGGTGTGCTGACTAGGCGACAAGGAGATGGGGGGACGTGGCGACAAGGAGACTGGGGGACTTGGCGACAAAGGACTTCCACCCCCAGTCTCTTTGTCTCCAAGTGCCCCAGTCTCTTTGTCTCCAAGTCCCCCAGTCTCTTTGTCTCCACGTCCCCCCGTCTCTTTGTCTCCATGTCTCCCCATCTCTTTGTCGCCATGTCTCCCCATCTCCCCGTTGCCATGTCCCCCCATCCCCCCATCCCCCAGTCCCCCAGTCTCTTTGTCGCCACGTCCCATAGTCCTCTCCAAAATGGGCACCGTCAGGTCCAGGCCAAGCTTGAGAAGCAACTCAAAGAGAATGTCTTGCTCCGTGCGATCGGTCTTGAGATGCTCGACGAACGCTTCCAACGTCTGCACAAGGTCATCGCGGTTCGGATCCCACGCCCGGATGTTACTGGACGCGAGCTTGAAGACACGGAAACCAAGATCGCCCGCGAACATCGGGTTTTCTTCGCGAATCTTGTTCCCAGCACGCCGCAGGCGCTCCTTGGTCAGTTCAGCGATGGTGCGCGGTTTACCAAGCTGGTCACATAACCTTGCAGCGATCTTCTGTTCTTTGCTTGCGGTATCCAGC
>JBAZRU010000345.1:0-7322 GCA_041662805.1 Candidatus Hydrogenedentales bacterium
CGCCGCCTACTACGCGGCGCAGAAGGCCTGCGAGCCGTTGCATGTCCAATATTCGTACGACGACCGCAGCGTGTGGGTGGTGAACACATATGGCGAGCCGCAACGCAATCTCTCCGTGACCGCTACGCTCTTCGATTTCGATCTCAAAGAGCGGTTTACCAAAGAAACAAAGCTGACAGTCGAGGCAGACGGCAAGGCGGAGGCATTCAAGCTGGATATCCCTGCGGACATCTCCACGACCTACTTCTTGAGATTGAAGCTTGTGGATGAATCCGGCAAACCCGTCACGGAAAACACGTACTGGCTTTCCACGGCGCCCGACGAGCCCGGCACGGAAACGGAGCTTGGAGAGACCGCCTATTCGCTTCACCCAAAATCGACGGCGAACATGAAGGCGCTGGGCACGCTGCCCGCGACCAAGGTCACATGGTCTTTTTCGATGGAACACGCCGGCAACGAGCGCATCGTTCCCGTGACACTTCAGAATACTGGTGCGTCGCTCGCGTTCATGGTTCGGGCGGACATTACCCAGGGCGAGAGCGGGCAGCAGCTATGTCCTGTATTCTGGAACGAAAACTACGTCACCCTGTGGCCCGGCGAAAGCAAAACACTGACGGCCCGCGTCTATGCGGCCGATATCGACGGAATCGCACCCTCGATTTCGCTCACGGGCTGGAACCTGGAGTAGATCTGCCCGAACGACGGGGGTGTGCGCTCTCGGTTCGTAGTCCGTGGTATGATTCCAGTGTGAACCGAGGGGCAACAAGGGAGAGGCCGAATGATTCTTCATGACCTGATGCACGCGGCCATCAACAAGCGGGCATCCGATATTCACTTGAAGACGGACAACCCGCCAATCTTCCGAATCGACGGCGACCTTGTCCGCGAGGAAGGCGAAAAGCTCACCGAGAAGGATATCTTGGAGATGCTGTCGTCCATCGCGAGGCCGACGGATATCGAAAAATACAAGAAGGTGATGGAACTCGACCTGTCCTATATGCTCGAGGACATCGCGCGATTCCGCGTGAACGTGTGCCGCGACGACGGCGACACGCGCATTGTTCTCCGCATCATCCCCATGGTCATAAAGACAATCGACAAACTGGGCCTGCCTGAGGTGCTCCGCAAGATTAGCCAGAACGTCAACGGGCTGGTACTGGTCACGGGAGTAACCGGTAGCGGCAAGTCCACTTCACTCGCAGCCATGATCGACGAGATCAATACGACTCGCCCCGTCCATATCGTAACGATTGAAGACCCGCTCGAATTCGTGCACGAAGACAAGACGGCTGTGATTACGCAGCGCGAGATCGGCCACGACACGCTGTCGTTCGCGAACGCATTGCGCGGCGCGTTGCGGCAAGACCCGGACGTTATCCTCATCGGTGAAATGCGCGACGCGGAAACCGTGCGGACGGCGCTGGCTTCCGCCGAAACCGGTCACCTTGTGTTCTCCACCTTGCATACCGTGGACGCCGTGGAAACGCTCAACCGCATCATGGACTTCTTCGAGCCGCATCAGCAGTTGCAGATTCGCAAGCAGCTTGCGAGCGTCTTGCGCGCGGTGATTTCGCAGCGCCTCCTTCCCCTGAAGGAAGGCGTCGGCCGGACCGTGGCCGCGGAAGTCCTCATCGGAAACCGCACGGTGCGCGAGTTCATCGAACAGGGCCGGTCGTTCAAGGAAATTACAAAACTGATTGAGGAAGGCATGGAACAGTACGGCATGCAAACCTTCGATCAGGCGTTGTTCGACTTATGGAAGAAAGGCACCATCTCCGCGCAAGTCGCGTTGAACAATGCGACGAGTCCGCGAGATCTTAAGCTCCGCATGCAGGGCATGCGCACCGCTTAAACCAGACGCCGGATATCGCGATACGCAAGAAGGCGCCCACCCCCATTCGGGAGCGAGCGCCTTCGATGTCTAGTCCGAAATCGGATACCGGGCCTATGCCATTACTTCGGGGCAGTGGGCGCGCCGGGAGGCGGAGGCGGAGCGCCGGGGCCATCGCCTCTGCGGCCGCCGCCGCGACGCATCGTCGTCGCTTCGGTCCACGTCTTGACCTGTTCGGCGGTAAGGATCTTGCCCAAATCTTCGTCGAGCTTCTGCTTCAGCGCGCGCGACTTTTCGCGAGCAGCCGTGCGTTCGGTTTCGCCGGCGGCGAGTGCATCTTTCATGATCTTGTCGCTGTCCGTGACATAGGCCATGACGAGCTTCATCGCCTCGGCGCCCTTCGCTTCATCGAGCTTGAGACCATCAAGGGCCATGGTCATCATGTCCCAGCGCTGGTTGAACGTGCCAAGCGTAGCCAATGCCTTGGCTGTCTGGTCTTCATTCAAGAAGCCCTTGAGAGCCGTTTCGAGCTTGCCGCGTTCCGCCTGGGTGACTTCGCGGAGCACGCCCCAATTGCCTTGTCCGCCACCCTCGGTCCTCTTTGCGCGAAGCGCGGTCATCTGACCCTCGCGAGCCGCTTTGTACGCATCCACCAATTTGGTTGTAACGTCGTCCGCCAGGGCCAACTCCTTGGCGACTGCCTTCGCCTCCAACGCCCAAGCTTGCGCTTGGACTTCGGGACTGAGTCGCGGGCCTCCAGGGCCACCGGGACCGCCCCCCGGAGCTTGGGCAAAACTCGCCGCGCCGCAGAGCGCGAGCGCCGCGATGCCGAGACACGTCACGGCCAATTTCATTGGCTCTACTCTTGAATGGGTACGCATGGAGATTCCTCCTGTTGACTTCCCTCATGGGCAGTTCGCCACGTGAACAACGTTGACCTAGCCTTCAACTGCTCAACAACCCTCACCGTCCGGCGTCCGCTTGGTCGCGACGCCGCAACGATTCTATTTATCTTTGCGCTCGTCCCGAGGTCCAGGCCCATCGCCGCCTCGAGGCCTCCACTTGTGGCGCATCCTTTCATATTCCTTGCTCCACGCCTCCGCCTGTTCCGGCGTCAGGATGGGCTCTACGCTCTTGCGAACCGCTTCAAACTCCGCTTCCACGCGCGGCCCGACTTCGGCCCGTATCTCCGCGAGCTTCTTGGAATGCTCCTCGAACACCCCCAATACCTTTTGCTTCTGTTCGGGGGTCAGGCCGTATTTGTGTTCCATTTCGTCGGCAATGTACTGCGCCATATTCTCGGGGCGATGCCCAAACCGCGGCTCTCTATCTTGCATATACAGAGCCGTCGACACGCTGCCGATAACCGCTCCGCACACCAGAATCATCATGCTGAAGAGCAGACTGCGCACCCATGCGCGGCGCGGCGCGGCCACCGTCAATTCAAGTTCGCTGCTGCTATCCGTCATTGCGCAATCCCCTGCTACAACCCTATGGGCGGCACGATTTCGAAAAGAGCTTCCAACGAGCTGCTCAGATTGGACAGCACCTGAAGGCCAAGCAACGCTACCACGGGCGTCACGACGCAAGAACCCACGGCAACGAACCGAAGCGTGCGCTCCGAGGCGACCTCCGCCGCGCGCACGCGCAACATCACCCTGGCAGCAACATTGACCGCGGGCGGCGTGTCGTCGCGCATGCGGAGGACAAGCCGCTCGAATTCAAGGAGCGGGTCACGTCCGTTCATTTTCGACAGACTCCATTTCGAGCAAATGGGCTCTCAACCGCTTGCGCGCGCGAAATGCCCGCACTTTGACCAAGGTCGAAGACCATCCCATTCGTTCCGCAATCTCGCTGGTCGAGCATCCCTCAAAGTACTGAAGGGTCAGCACAAGCCTATCCTTCGGGTCGAGCGTCTCCAGGATGCGGTAAACATATTCCGCCGTATCGCCTGGAACCCGAGCCGCGGTCTCGAGCTCGCCTCCCCAGTTCCATTGAACCAATCGTTCGGCACGAAGCCGGTCGCGGCGCGCGCGGCGCCAGCTTCGGTAGCCCACACGCGTAGCGATGGTGCGCAGCCACGGGAAGAACGGGGCCTCCCCGCGAAACCGGCGCAGACTGAAATACGCCTCGACAAAGGTCTCCTGAACGAGCTCTTCGAGGACCAACCGGTCGCGCGTGAAGCGCCACAGTACCGACGCGACCGATCCCTCATATCGTTTGACAAGATGCGCGAACGCATTGTTGTCGTGCTTGAGACAGGCGTCAATCAAAGCGCGATCCGAGGTTGCTTCCGAGGCAGGTTCGCGGTGTGCCATTAAACACGTGTCCAGTGCATTCGAATCGCCATCGGACGAAGGGTTCCACGGCGCTCCCAACAGCCCGGCGTGAGGAAAGACCGCATTCCTGCTTGAAACGCGCGTTACTCCCACGCCTATGTAGCAAATGCTTGCAGTCATGATTCCCTTAGTGGTGCGGATGAAAATCGAACATGCGCATGATACCCGCCATCTTCTTGCTGATGGGCGGCTCTCCGGGATACCTGATAAACGACACGTGTCCATCCATGTAGAGCACGTTGCCTCCGCCAGGGACGTGGTTGAACTGAGAGGTTGCCACAGCAACGTTATCATACATCACAAAGAGCTCGCTGGCAGCCTTTGCACTCGCGGCGGGGTTGTTGATGTCGCTGACCATGAACCGCTCAATTCCCTGGCGTAGCCGGTAGATGGTGGTTCCACCCCCGTTTCCATTTCCCTCTTCGACGGTGCGGTCGCTGTCCGCCTCGCGCCTGAGCGCGTCCGCGTCTTGGGTCATGTGATGGGGCCTGGTCGCGGAGAGTACGCTATGCGCCAAATCCAGAAGTTGCGCTGGCCCCTCGGCAAAATCGACGGCATCGGCGGCGGACAAGCCCAGCATATCGGCGATCATAAAGAGAGGAAGGGCAAAATCCATTGGCGAGTCGTCGGAAACACGATCCAAAACCCAGGGGACATACGTGTAGCTGGCGTCAATAGCCTCCACGCCTTCCTGGCGGTTTCCTTCGACCTTGTTCACGAGCGTAACCGTACCGTCCGCGGTCCGGTGATTGTCCAGACTGTCGCTCGCATCGGAGGGACAGAAAATGATCGCGGGGTCGGTGAGGTATTCCGGATACACGGAACTCACCAAGGGACCCCACGCGAAACACGCTCGAAACCCGCAGCCTACTTCCAATTCCAGCGGCGGGAAGCTCCCCGACTTGGACTCGCCTGAATACATCGAGTAGACGAGGCCCCACTGCTTCAGGTTGTTTGCGCACGACGCCCGGCGCGCCGACTCCCGCGCTCGCGCCAATGCCGGCAACAGCAAGGACGCAAGAATGCCTATGATTGCGATTACTACCAGCAACTCTATCAAGGTAAATCCGTGTTTTTTCATGGCTCTTCTATCTCCTCCGCGTCGCTTCGACGCGATGCCAATTCATGTTCGTACGCCGCGCATCGACTGCATTACATCGGCGGGGGGCCCGGTGGCTGCGGCATATTCTTCATCCGCTCTTGCATACGCTTCATGCTCTTGTCGAACCGCTCTTGCTGCTCGGGCGTCATTGCGTCCTTCAGCTCTTTTTGCCGCTCTTCCGTCATGCGGCCCATGGGGCCCCCCGGTCCACGCGGAGGACCGTCTTGGCCGCCGGGGGGGCCTCCTGCCGGTCCACCTTGGCCGCGGCGCATGCCGAATCCACCAGGGCCGCCTGGACCACCCATCCCGCCCGGACCCATCTTTTCGAATTTGGCCAATTGCTCCGGCGTCAGGACTTGCTTGATTTGTTCCTGAACCGCCTGCATTCGCTCGCGGAATCCACCCGGTCCTGCCCCGGGAGCCTGCATAGCCCCCTGCATCTCGGCGTTCTGGGCGTAGTAGATGTCGGCGATTTGCTGGGTTTGCTCATCGGAGAGGTTCAGCCGCTCCTTCAATTGCTCCGCGCGTTGCATCGCCTTGATTTCGTCCGCACGCTCCGGATTGGCCTCCAGTTCGGAGGGGCCTTTCGGGCGTTCGGGCTTGACGCCCGCATACACCAGATAGCCTACAAATAGCACGAGATACACCGCCCCTATGGCGGCCAGAGCGTACTTCACCCGTGTGCTTGTCAACCATTTCATAGAGAGAGTCCCTTCACCAGCCATAGGTGGCTTCGTATCTAGTAGTTGTCCTTGAGAGGGCGAAGAGTTACAGGCAACGCGCGGTAATGCCGAAATCATCCATTGCCGGAGTCTCCCCCGATTGCTATCATCGCAGCGCTGTTTGGGTATTTGGCAAGCTTTGGCAAGGAGGAGTTGTGCGTCGATTCGCCGCATTCCTGGCCTTGGTTCTCATGGGGGCAAGCATCGCCACGGCAGCGCCCGAAGCCGGCGCCTTGATTGCTGTCGCCTCGAATTTCAAGGAAGCCCAAGACGCGCTGGCAAAACGCTTCGAGGAAAAGACGGGGCATCGCATCGAGAGCGTGTACTCCTCCACCGGCAAGATTTACGCACAGACTACCTTTGGCGCTCCCTACGACGCCTTTCTGTCCGCGGACACCAAGCACGTCGACCTGCTCATCGAGGCGGACTTGGCGCTCAAGCCGACGCGCTTCACCTACGCGGTCGGACGCCTCGCCCTGTACTCCACGCATTTCGAGGACATGTCGAAGGGGGCGGCCCTGCTCGACGCGCCCGGCATTGTCCATGTCGCCATGGCCAATCCCGGCCTTGCCCCGTATGGATTGGCCGCCTCGCAAACGCTTGAGAAACTCAATGCGTGGAAGCGCCTGCAACCGAAGCTGGTGCAGGGCGAAAACATCGCGCAGGCCTTTCAGTATGTGAAGTCGGGCGCGGCCGAACTGGGGTTTGTCGCGCTTTCGCAAGTCATCAAGCTGGATACGAAACGATATTGGCCGGTTCCGCCCGAGTTTCACGACCCCATCCGGCAAGACGGCGTCGTGCTCGCGCACGGCAAGGAGAACCCCGTTGCGCAAGCCTACCTCGAATTTCTCAAGGGTGACGACGCGCGGGACATCATTCGGCGATTCGGATACGCGCTGGACGGCGACGGCCCCCGATGATACGCTGATCCCGTGTTAGCGGAAATCGATATCCAGCCTGTCCTGCTCACGCTGAAACTTGCGGCAGTCACAACCGTGTTTCTGCTGCTCGCGGGGATTCCTATTGCCTGGTGGCTGTCGCAAGGCCGCACGTGGAAACATGCCGTCATCGAATCCATCGTGGCTCTGCCGCTTGTGCTTCCGCCCACCGTGTTGGGATTCTACCTGCTGATCCTGCTTGGCCCGCAAGGACCCATCGGCGGGCCATGGGAATCCATCGGCGGGATGCGGCTCGTGTTCTCGTTTCCAGGACTCGTCATCGGTTCCGTCTTGTTCTCGCTGCCGTTCGCGGTGCAACCCATCCAGAATGCGTTCATAAGCATGGGACAGCGCCCGCTTGAGGTCGCCGCGACGTTGCGCGCCACACCC
>JBAZRU010000346.1:0-7304 GCA_041662805.1 Candidatus Hydrogenedentales bacterium
CGGTCACGCGGTCCTTCACGTCAAGGAACATCGGACGCGCCTTTGCCAGCGTGCAGGTAAACACCGCATCGGCGGCGAGAGCCTTGTCCTTCAACCGCACCATCTGATACCCCGGCGCGGCAATTTGGCCCTCTACGGGCCGATCCCAGCAACGCTAGATCCGGACGCGGCCATCCGCGTCCGAGAGGGCCTCGCTGCCTTTCATCCAGGTTGTAGTTTGCCCCTTGGTAGGCATGACTATCGGAAACCGCCAGGCGAGTCGCGCATTTGGAATCGGCGCGCCGTCCTCGTCTACACACCGTATTCCTGCCGTGTGGCCGCGCCGCAAGACGAGGCTCAACTCGGGAGGCGCATCCTCAGGCGTAATCAGTACCGGCTCCGTCGTGGACGGTGCAAATCCTTCCACCGAACAGTACGCGGCCACGTATCCCGGCGAAACGGTCTGCGTGAAGCGTCCGCCTTGAGCGCCCACACTGTAGAAAGTCGACCTGCCCCCGAATGCGGATGCCAACAGGATCTCCAAAGGCTCGGGAAGAGGGCTGCCGTCTTCCGTGCGAACGCTTCCGGAAACCGTGACCGTGATGGATCCATCGAACTTCCGTTCATCCACCTTCTGTTGCACTTCCGCCATCCGCGCGATGCGTTCTTCCGGTTTCATCGCCTGAGCGACAAACGTAACGGCAATGAAGGTTCCACCGCCGAGGCCCGCCAACAAACTCAGCGACAGGACGGCGAACGCGGCGAAGGTGTACCACGGCATGCGCAGCATAGGCTGATGGTGCGGCATGAGCACACGGCGCACGCGGTCGAGAAGCGTGCGCTCGGGCTGAGGACCACTCATGGCCGCGACGAGCGGCGTAGTCGCGCGCTCGGCGAACTCGGCGAGGATGCGCGCGTATTCGGTAGCGTCGCCCGTGTGTCGAATGGCGAGGGCATCGCAACAAGCCTCCCGCTCGATTCGGACTTGGCGGCTGATCCACCACACCGCCGGATTGAAGAACAACAACGCCTCGACGATCAGTTGAAGCAGATTGACCACGTAGTCCCAGCGGCGAATGTGGGCGAACTCATGCGCAAGGACGGCGCGCAGATAGTCCGGCGGCATCCCCGTGAGGACGTGAGCAGGCAACACTACCACCGGCCAGACGATACCCATCGCGAAGGGACTACGCGCCGATTCTGACACGCGCAACGCGACGCGGCGGCCCACGCCCATCGCCTCTCGGATTTCATCGGCGAATGCCGTAACCGCGGGGTTGGCGCACGGCGAGCTTTCCCTCCGCATTCTACCCGCGCCCGTCAGCAGCGCCGCGGTGCGAAACGCCATTCCCGCCACACCCAATAGCCAAAGATACGTCAGCCACTGCTGCCAAGGCAGCGGTGAACTCTTGGGCAACGCAACGGGCGCGGACACGGCAGGAATTTGAATCGCCGATGGGGACTGCATCACCGTCGATGCGATCGCCGCACGCTCCGCAACGGGCGCGTCCGATACGGCGAAGCACAGCAAGGCCCACGTTACCCACCACCCCGCGACGGCCAGCGCCAACGCGGCTAGGCACGCGCAATAGCGAAGGTTTGTTCGACGGCTCGAAACGCCGCGAAGCAAACCCCAGAGCAACACGGCGATGACCGCGCCCTCCCATACGCTATGCAACAACGCGATGGGCAATTGCGCCCACGTGTCGGGTCCCCACAGCGCCGGCAAGCCGTTCATTTCGATTTGCCTCCGCGTTTCGACGCGGCGGGCTCGTGTTCCGCAATCACCTTGCGGATCTCTTTCAACTCCTCGCCGGAGACGTGCGTCTCTTCAAGCAGGTGTTGCACCGCAGCGGATGGACTTCCCCCAAAGACATTCGCGACCAATTGGCGCAGCATCGGCCCCAGGACCGTGCGCTTCGTAGCGACAGGGGCGTACCGGTTCGCGCGCCCCTCCTGCTTGTGCGACACGAGCCCCTTCTTCTCCATCACCTGAAGCACGGTCAATACCGTCGTATACGCGCGCGCCTTCCCGTCGGGAAGCAGCGTGCTCACCTCGCGCGCCGTCAACGGGCCTTCCTCCCACAAGAGTGCGAGGACCTGCAGTTCCAGTTCGGAAGGTCGATTCAGTTGTTTCATGGCGCCGCCTTATGGTTGCTACTAGGTTCATAGTATCTACTAGAACCATAGTAGCTGTCAAGAGGGTGTGCTCGCCGGGAAATGGGTAGGGACCTTTCGCCAAAACGGGTTAGGTAGGGACGTTTCGCCGAAACGTCCGGGGCAACCGCAATCTGCGGGTAAGGGCGAATAGGCGCTTTCAGCGAAACCGCCCTACCTTATCCCCCCTCCCCAATTCCCCTTCGCATCACTGCCCGTCCGCGTGCAATAATCCCCGCTCGTACCGGAAAGGAACCCCCCATGAAAGCCGCTGTCCTTGAAGCCGTAGAGAAATTGATCGTCAAAGAAATGCCCACGCCGGAAGTCGACGACGACGAGGTGTTGGTGAAGGTAGCCGCATGCGCTGTGTGCGGGTCGGACATTCGGATGTTCCACCATGGAAGTCCGCGCTTGAAGCCGCCCGCCATCATGGGCCACGAAGCGGCGGGTGTTGTCGAGCGCGTCGGTAAACACGTCACGAAGTTCAAGGTCGGCGACCGCGTCGCAATGGGCGGCGACGTGCCCTGCGGCGAATGCCCCTTCTGCGAAGCGGGCATCGGCAACAACTGCCAAATCAACTACGCATTAGGCTATCAATTCCCCGGCAGCTTCGCGGAATACGTGCTGCTGAACCGCATGGTCGTGAACTACGGCCCCATCCACAAAGTGCCCGATCACGTGTCGCTGGAAGAGGCGGCGTTGGCGGAACCGCTCGGCTGCGTGCTGAACGCGCTCGAACTGTCGCCCGTGAAGTTCGGCGACGCCGTTGTCATCATCGGCGCGGGTCCCATCGGCTGCATGCTGATTGAAGTCGCGAAGAAAATGGGCGCGGGCAAAGTCATTCTCGTGCAGCGCTCGCGGCTTCGCGTCGAATTGGCGCGGCGCTTCAACGCCGACGTGTACATCTGCTCAAGCGAAGAAGACGCGATTGCGCGCGTGAAGGAAGAAACGCACGGCCTCGGCGCGGACCTGATCGTTACGGCATGCTCCTCGCCCGAAGCGCAGGCCGACGCGCTGAAGATGGCAAAGAACCGCGCCTGGGTGAACTTCTTCGGCGGCCTTCCCAAAGACAAGGCCATCGTCCCGCTCGACACGAATCTGATTCACTACAAAGAGTTGTTCGTATGCGGTTCCCACGGCTGCATGCCGCGCCACCATCAAAAAGCCGTAGACCTCATCGCGGACGGTGTGATCAACGTGAAGCAATACATCTCGCACCGGTTCCCGCTCGACAAGGCCCCCGAAGCCTTTGCCGCCGCGGAAGACCGCGATGGCCTGCGAGTAGTCGTGACGCCGTAAGCAGCGGCTGCCCTACAGGCTCAAGCTCAGCAGTCTCTGTTGCGCTGTCGTCCCTGCTGTCCTTGTCGTCCTTTAGGTCCCTTAGGTCCTTTCCCCACACGTGGGGCAGCCGCCCCCGGCTGCCGGTTCCTTTCTCCCCCCCTCCAAAAAATGCATGGTTGTGCCGGAGCGCACAACGCGCTAATCTGTTAGTGGCTTCACGGATCGGGATAGGGAACGCACCTCGGGGAGAATACGACTATGCGCCGCTTGACTAGCCGGATCGTTCTGGGAGTCGCCATCATCGCCGCATGCACCGGCGTCGCCACCGCTGAGCTGTCGGTCACCGTCAGCATCACCGGAAACATCGACGAAGTATTGCCGCTTCTGCGCCACCTTCAAGATCTCGGAATTGGCTTGGGCGCGGGCGCGGGCGCCGAACCCCCAAAGCTTGAAGTGCACAGCGTCATGTCCGGTGCTGAACCGGCAGAACCCGCCCCGCCTGTCCTCGGATTTCAACAAGTCGTTATCGAACCGGCTTCCGCAAAGCCCGGCGATTCCGTCCTCATCACCGCACGCGTCGGCGACCCGGACCACCTCGTCGACACCGTCGCGGCGACCGTCGCTGGTCTGACGGTTGATCTGTTCGACAATGGCACCGAGGGTGACGCAACGGCAATCGACGGCGTATGGTCGCGCACGGTTGTCGTGCCGGTGAGCGTGCCTGCGGGCGATGCGGCCCTTTCCATCTCAGCCTTCGACGTGAACGGCGACGCCGTGCAAATCACCGCGGCAGACGGCACGAAGTCTCCGATGACCATACCGGCTTCCGTCAACATTCAAGCGGCGTCCGAAGCACCCGCGCCAGCACCCGCTCCGGCTCAGCCTGTGCCAGCCCCGGCAGCCGAGAAGTAAACGGCAGATACATATCCGCAAAGCGCGCGTTGAAACCTTACTGTGCGCGGACGATCCGGTACACTTCGCCCGAATAGTCCACGACGTACAACTCGCCGTTTGCGTCTTCGCCGAACGAAACGACATTGTCCAGTTGCCCACCCGGCGGCGCGAACTCGTCCGTGCGTTCCACAAGCTCCGTGACGCGCCCATTGCGATACCGAAACGACCAGATCCGTCCGCTCACGAAGTCCGCGAAGAAATACGTCCCGCGCAGTGCGGGAATCGCGCTGCAGCGATACACGTAGCCGCCGGTAATGGCATCAACCGTCGGATGCGCCACATCGTAGATCGGCGGCGTGAACCCGGGATTCGCACCGCAATTCCCTGACCCGCCAAGGCACGCCGCGCCCTCGGCAACTTCCCACCCGTAGTTCTGCCCGCCGGGACTCCAGTGGGGTTGGAAATTCACCTCCTCACGCGACCCCAACCCGACGTCCCCAATGTACAAATCGCCCGTAAGCCGGTCGAAGCTGAACCGCCAGGGATTGCGCAGCCCATACGCCCAAATCTCCCCAAGCGCCCCGGGCGTATCCACAAACGGGTTGTCACTGGGCACCGCATACGGATCGCCGTTGTCCACGTCGATTCGAAGCATCTTCCCATTAAACAACCCCAGGTCCTGCGCCCGGTGGTTGACCCCATCGTAGAACGCGCCGTCGCCCGCCCCCACATAGAGATAACCGTCCAGCCCGAACGCCAGCATACCGCCAAAATGCACGTCGTTGAACTGCTGATACGACAGAATGATCTTGTCGCTTTCCGGATCGGCCACATCCGGGTCGACCGAAACGGAATAGCGCTCCACCGTATTCACGAGATTCGGCGCGGAGTACTTCACATAGAAATACCCGTTCGTCGCGTAACCGGGATGAAACACCAGCCCGCACAACCCCTTCTCGTAGCCCCCGGTATCCACCTTCGCGGACAGGTCCAGAAAGGGCGCGGGAAGCAGGACGCCATCCTTCACGATTCGAATCAGCGCCGTGTTCCGTTCAACCACAAACAGCCGGCTCGCGTCGCCCGGTGCCGAGCAAACATAGTCCGGCAAATCCAGCCCGCTGGCAACCTCAACCAGGGCCAGCTTCGGAAGCCCAACCAGCGGACACGAAGGAAGCAGGAGGCAGAACGCCGCCAACGCCCCGACGCACGCCAACCGCGCAACGTATCGAACACGAGTGCAGTACACCATGGTATCTCCAGAATAATGCTGCGTCGTTGGCGGAAATGCGCAACAACCACCGCAGCCTTGCATGCCGCGCAGACTATAGCACACGACAGAAAAGGAAGCCGCGCGCGTGCGTCAGGGCTAGGGCAATCGCACTAAGGCACCCTCTGAATGGCTTGTCTGAGACAGCCCCCGCCACCTCTCCGTATCGCGCGCGCCCTTCTGGCCGTTTAGGTCCCTTTGGTCCTTTCTCCTCTCGCCGCCCCCGCAAGACCCTCGTCTCGCACTACAATCCCTCGCCCCATCGGCCATCTCCGGCCTACTTCCCCAGCCCGCCCCAAATAGGTGAAGTGTGTCCGCGCCGCCCGCGCTATCGTGTCACAGCTTCAATACTCAATAGACGAAAGTACTGCACCAAAATGCCGACCCTGAATTGGATTGGAAAAGATGCGGTGGTCATCCACCACCATCACGTCCCCTTTCACCTCCTCAAAGACGTTCCCGAACTCAACTGCGGCTTTAGATACTGCGAACTTGGTGAGCCTCCCGAAACTCGACGGCCCGAAAGTAATCTACTGCGCCGGATGCCTCTTAAGCCGCGAACGCCTCCAACGCGAAAACATCGTCGTCCGCCAAACCCCACACGAGATCAAGGTGTCATGACGCAGACGGAGCGGAAATCAGGGACTGACACAAGCGAAGCGAACGCAGTGAGCGGAGACGTGTCTGTCCCTGATTTCCGCGGACTTGGAACCGACACAAGCGAAGCGAACGCAGTGAGCGGAGACGTGTCTGTTACCTGCCTTTCGCAGAATTTCAGCGTGCAAAGTGTGGATGGACTTGAGATCACAATTTGTGATCTCAAGCTTGTAAGCCCTTACAAGTACGGATGTTGCAAAGACGCGGTCACGAATCGCGATCACCTGCGGGGTAAGTTGCTGAGAAGTCAACCGCCGAGGAATGGGCTTCTTTAAGGTCACAAATTGTGACCTTAAAGACGGGTGCCATTGAAAATAAAGAAGTTACGAGAGAACCGGTCACAATTTGTGACCGGTGCCGGGACTAAGGACCTATGAAGTCAACTAATCGTATCGAATCTCTGATCTACACGGTTCGCGGCGTTAAGGTCATAGTGGATAACGATCTTGCTGAGCTCTACGGCGTTTCGATAAAGGTCTTGAACCAAGCCGTGAAACGCAACGAAGACCGCTTCCCAGACGATTTTTGTTTTCAACTCACCGCCTTAGAGTGGGATTCTTTAAGGTCGCAATTTGCGACCTTAAACACGGTGGATATTGACACAAAAGGAGTTAAGGCAAACCCGCCGCAAATTGCGACCCCAAAGAGTGGCCGTGGCCAACATCGTAAATATATGCCCTTTGTCTTCACCGAGCACGGGGCCATCATGGCGGCGACCATCCTAAACAGCCCCGAAGCCGTGGCCATGAGCGTCTACGTAGTCCGCGCCTTTGTTCAGATGAGGCAGCACATCGCCGCCAACGCCGAAATCCTCAAGCGCCTCGCCGAAATCGACAAGACCCTGCTCAAACACGACGAATCGCTCCGCGTCATCTGGAGCCACCTCAAACCCCTACTGATACCCCCGGACTCCGCACCCAAACGCCGCATCGGCTTCAAACCGGACCGGAAACAATGATCCAGCTTAAGGACTACCAGATCCGAGTCCTCGACTCGCTGCGCGACTTTCTGCGCCACTGTTCCAAACACGGCGATCCAAGCGCGGCACCATGCTGTGGCAGGGGCTCCT
>JBAZRU010000347.1:0-7299 GCA_041662805.1 Candidatus Hydrogenedentales bacterium
CAGCAGCAGCAGGACAAACATGACCAGGATGAAGATCGCGCCGCCGAACTCAAAGAGGAACCTGCTCAGACTGTGTTTGGGCATGACTGGACTTCCTCCTGCTGCGCGCCCATGGCGCTGGGCTGCATGCGAGCTAGCTCTTTGAACTGGAGCCTCCGGAGCACTGGCGCGACGAAGCAGAGTAGCGCACACGCAGCTCCAATACAGGCAAAGAGCTGCATGGAGGGTGCGAATCGTTGGAATGCGATGCATGCGGCGCCAGCCAAGAACACAATCACCACAATGGCCGTCCACTTCTTAACGCGCAGCACGGTGCGCCCGGCAAACGATACGAAAATGAATCCGGCCACGAGAATGCACGTGTCTCGTAACACGGCGATACCCTGGCCTGTCCACGCTGGACAAGTCTTGAGTTCGATGTAGAGCGGCTTTCCTTGGGGCGCAAGAACGCGCTCAAAGGAGTAGCGGGCGCCATCGAGGGGGACGTCGATGTCGACAGGTAACACGCCTGAGACCATCGCCGCGGTGGGTGGCGTGCCCACTTGTGCGGGGGGCAGAGGTGCGCCTTTGTAGCGCCCAGGGTCCGGCGCAAGCGTTATGCCGGGTCCGTTAATATCGCCAAGGAAGAAGCGCTCGACGCCTTCGCGTAACCGGTGGACCCTTTCCTTTTTCGATGCAGTGCGCGGACGAGGACGCGATGGCTGACCGGATTCAAACGCGAACGACGGGGACTTTGTATTCCACCTCAAGTCGCCGTCACAACCGTAGAGCGAGCGCGAACGCGGAAGCATGACATCCCATAGCACTTCGCCGGCCAAGATGTCGGTCCCAGGCGCCGCGAGTCGCACGGCATGACGCAACCCTCTGGCAGGTTCGATACGCTGCATGTACACGATTTCGACAGGAAACGATCCCAGCCTGCGGTCCACCTCGACGGACTTGAAGAGAGGGATCACAACAGCGCCGGAGACAGCGTCGCGCCCAGGCTTCACAACCTGCCCCGAGACTTTAGCCGACCATACTTCCGCGTTCGGATCGAGGGTTACACGAAGAAATTGCCGGACACTATTGCGAATATCATAGACAGCCCGTGTTACGACCATTCCGTCCTCCGTGACAAGCGTCGTCAGCACGGCGGCATCAATGCTCGAATCGGGCACCGCGACATCGTCGAAGCGACGAATATCCGCGGACAGGGAGCGTTGGCGTTCTACTCCGCGAAAGGCGAGCAAGAGCGGACTCTGCGACAAGCGGTGCAGTTCGGCAGGCAGTTCACTCACATCGAGTCGCATGTACCCCTGAATGGTCTTGCTGGGCTGGATTTCTATGTTTCCTCGGACGGACAGGCCAATGTAACCCGAGTCCCGGACGACGTCCAAAGCGCGCGCCTCAGGAATAAGGGCTACCTCATCTACGTACGGGACTTCATAGTCGATATTGAGTGTATAAGTATCCTCTACCCTGCAATTGGCCTTCACATCAATACGCGTGAGGTCGTTATGCATCCGGGACTGCGACCAAATGGACTGCACCGCTTCGGATTCTGAAGGTGCTTGGAACTCGACATTCAGTACAGACGCCGAAGCCGGAACGACAATCCCGAGAGATTCTACCGCGCCCCGGAGAACAGTGAATCGAAGTTGGGACTTGCACGAGACATTGTCCTCAGTAATTGTGACGAGCGTGTAAGAACTGCAAGTAAGACGAGGCTCAATCGGGGGAGGCGCTTCCGCTGGAGGTGTCATGGTGCTTGTCGCGAGTATTGCCACAACGTATGCGATGGCGGAGATCATCCGGTAACCCTCCCCTGTTGCGTGAATGCCGGCTGGAGGCCAGCGATACAATCGTTACCTCCAGTACGACGAAACTTGAGAAAGGTTCATTTGGGTTGGCCGAGAAGTTCCTGGACCTTGTCCTGTATGGGGAAAGCCTCGTTCTGTCTGATCAATGATACGTGGCCGTCCATGTAGAGGACGTTATATCCGGCGGGCATGTCGGAAGACTTGCGGGGACCCCGTGTTTCGACAAGGACCGGAATACTTGCCTGCGCAGCGGCGGTGGCCGCGGGATTGTTGATGTCAGAAAGGAAGAACCGCTCGATGCCTTCGCGGAGCCGGTAGACGGTGTTTCCATTCGCATGAACATCGTGCGCAATCTCGGCGCTTGCCAGCAGACGCCTGTTGTCGGCGATAGCGCGAATGTCCGCTTCGGAATTGGCCGCGTAGCCGGTATACGTGTAGCTGCGTGCGGCAATGCGCGTCATGGCTTCCCAGTCGATGGGCTCCGTATTCGCGAGACGATTGAGTTCCTCGACGAGCTTGGATGCGTCAGGCAAGGACGGATCGACAAGGATGGAAAGATCGGTAAGGTACACGGGGTATACGGTCGATAGGTCGAACATCCACACGCCTTCGTAGGGGGCGAGAGGCGGATAGACTTCCCCTTTGGATGCATTGGCGTATATCTTGAAGACGATGCCGAGTTGTTTGAGATTGTTGGCACTGCTCGCACGGTTTGGTGTAACACGCATGCGGGACAATGCGGGCAGGACAATAGCGGCTAGAATGAGTACCGTCGCGACAACGGCTGCAAATTGACTGAAATAACGGCGCAGCGGGACGGGCCTCTCCTGGTCGCCAGGCAACTCTTCGAGCCGCGCCATGACAGTTGCAGAGAGGTCGCGCACGGAGCGCTCGGGCTGGAGGCAATCGAGGATATCTAAGCCCTGCTGCTCGCGAGCGAGGGCTTGCTGCCAATCGGGGGACTCGGCAATCAGGCGGTGCACTTCCTCCATTTCCTCCAGCGTGCCGGTGCCCAGGAGATACTCACGCACCCTGCGCGAGCGTTCGTTGGCGTCGTGGGTTTCGCTCATGGTAAGAACTCGTGTAGTTGTTCCATCAGAAAGGTGACGGCGGTATTCATGCGGGATTTGACGGTGCCCACGGGAATTTCCAGCGCCTGTCCGATGGCCTCGTAGGACAGACCATCGTAGCGCGCCATGAGGAATACAGAGCGCTGCTTGACAGGCAAGGCCTGGACGGCCTCCGCGAGACGCTCCTGCAACTCGTGTTCGCGGGCGTGCTCGGCAGGACCGGCATGGCCATTGGCGATGCGCACGCCAAGCGTGGCGGCGTTGTCGTCGTCGACGGGAGCATCCAACGAAAGCGACGGCCGTCGCATACGGTAACGGAGCCTGTCGTTGCAGCAATTCGTGGCAATACGATAAAGCCACGGCTTGAACGGCAGCGCCGCGTCGAATCGCCCGCGATGTTGATAGACCCTGAGGAACGTCTCTTGAAACAGCTCCTCCGCGTCGGCGGCATTGCCGGTCATACGCCGCAAAAAATTGAACAGGGCTGGCTCGTAACGTTTCATGAGAACACCAAAGGCAGACGTATCCTCTATCTGGACACGGAGCATGAGCTCCTCGTCGGTGAAGGAGGATTGTTGTCTGTCGGTGATTCTATACGCCATGATGCGCCACTTGGTTCAGATGCCGCCCGGTTCCACGGCGGTAAGCGTAACGATTGCCTTGGCCACAAGCTTCTCCTCGCCATCCTTGCGCGCGAAAACGTCCGAGTCTACGACAATGATGCGGCGTCCAGCGCGAATCACGTCGGCGCGCCCGCGCAGAGACTGGCCAACCGCGGGGCGCAGCAAGTTTATTTTGTATTCAACCGAAAGCACGGTTTGGCCCGCGGCGATGAGCGAGCCCGCGGCGGCCCCGGCAGTGTGGTCGGCGATGGTGGCCAGCATGCCCGCGTGGACGAAGCCGTCTTGCTGAAGGTGCATCGGCGCGATGTCCATCGCGGTTTCGCACCAACCCGGACCTACGCCGGTCATGCGGATTCCAAGCATCTGAATAAAGGCGGCTTTGTTGAAGATAGCCGCGACGACGTCGCGGTACTCGGGGTTTCTCGGGGTGACGGCTTCGTACATACAGTCCCTTCGGCGTTCGGCGCACGGAGTAGCGAGCTTACAGCAAAATATGGCATAATGCCTTCTTTACGACGGTGCCCTTCCTCAATTCCCAACCACACACAACGGAGCTTTCGTGGATAATAACGCATCATCGGACTTGCACCAAAAGGTCCCTCGCGCAGTCTTGAAGCCGAAGGAAGAGCGTAGGCTTCTGCGCGGGCATCTGTGGGGATACCGAAACGAATTCGAGAAGCTGCCGGATGTTCCGGATGGGGCAATTGTCGACGCCTTTTCAGCCTTGGGGCGCTTCGTGGGACGTGGTTTCTTCCAAGCGAGCGGGGGAATTGCGGTCCGGATTCTGACTCGGCGCGAAAAGTCGATCGACGCGGAGTTTTTGGCGCGCCGGGTGGAGCGTGCGCTACGGTACAGGCAACGTATATTCCCCGGAAGCGACGCGTACCGGTGGATCCACGGAGAGAGCGACGGACTACCCGGACTGATAGCGGACCGTTTTGGACCAGTCGTGTCCGTCCAGACGCAGTGCGCATTCTACGCACAGCATGCGGATGCGCTAGCGAAAGCGTTTCTCAGCCACGAGGGCGTGCGGGGCATGCGGTTTGAATTCGCGTCGAAGGCGCGGTGGTTTGGGACGCCGGTTCGGCCCTTGGTTGTGGCTCTCGACGGACTGCAGTTGGATGTGGATGTGGATTCAGGGCAGAAGACGGGCATGTTTCTCGACCAGCGCGAGAACGCGCTCAACACCCGCGTCTATGCGCCAGACGCGCGAGTGCTCGACGGGCATTGTTACAACGGACTGTGGAGTTGCCACCTGGCCTTAGGGGGGGCGAAGCACGTGCTCGGCGTAGACACGTCCGGCCCTGCGTTGGAGCATGCCCGGAAGAACGCAGCGCTCAACGGCGTGGAAGACCGCTGCGAATTCGAGTGCGTCGACGTGCAGGAGGTGTTGAAGCGGGACGAGCGATTCGATGTAATCACGCTCGATCCGCCTGCGCTGGCGAAGTCGCGCGCGCACGCGGAGAAGGCGCTTGGCGTGTATCACGCGCTCAATCGTGATGCGATGGCCGCGCTCACGCCAGGCGGGATCCTGATAAGCTCGTCATGTTCGCACTTTGTAGATGCCGAGGCGTTTCTGGAGATGTTGAAGCGAGCGGCCCGAGCGGCGCAACGCGAGGCGTGGATTCTGGAAGTGCGCGGAGCGGCACGCGACCACCCAGTCTTAATGTCCATGCCTGAGACGTCCTATCTGAAATGCGTGGCGATGCGCGTGTTTTGAAGACTGGCTGCAAGCGCTCTTCGCGCTTTGTACTTATGGCGTTCTCTTGAGCGCATTTCCAACGGGAGTTGGGTGTAGCCTGAACAGCAAGCCTAATGAGTGAGAATGCGCTAGTTCCCTTGCTGTGCGAGCACCAAGTGTTCCTGGTCGTGCAGCGGCGGCACGATTTGTTCAATTATGGCGCAGACCTCCTTTATCGAAGTCGAGCCGGGATACCATTTCGTAGCGCCAGCATCCATGACGTGCTTCTGTTCCGCCAAGGTACCGCCATACACGACAAGAGGAAGCTCCGTAAACTGACGGGTTTCGCGGACGTAGCGGCAGATATCGGCACTGGCCATGCCTTCATCGGCCAGCGCAACCACGAGCGCGGCAGGGCGTGCTAGCCGCAATGAGAAAAACCCGTCTACAACTCCCACAGCCAAGGTCACATCATAGTTGCGGTCTTTTAGCATGAGTTTGAGGTCGGTTGCTTTTCGGCCATTTTGAGTAATGACGAGAATCTTGGGCTGCTCCTGCATTCCTCCGCGCAGACGGGAGAGCGTGGAGGCGACGAAGAACTCAATGTCGTTGACAATGGATTCGTCTGGATCAGCGAACTGGAGGCCGAGCGCGTTGCCGTTCCCTACGGACACCGTAGAAGCAACGGTCGCAGGCAGGTTTCGCACGACCGAGCCATCGGGCAGCTCGAACGAAAGGGTTAAAGGGGTCTCTTTCGAAAGTGAGCCGGAAATGAGCGTTCGGCATCCCCCTGCGCTGATATCCTGCAATTCCCCATGGACCTCGCGGGCATCGGCAAGAGTGATCGTGCATGGGCACGTCACGGGTGCACGCCCATGCCTGCGCACGCGAATACTCTCAAGCTGGCGCGGCCATTGGACTCTGAGGTAGGAAAAGTGGGAACCGCTGCCAAGGTCAAGAATCGAGGTGGCACAGGCGCACGCATCTCCATCGGCGATGAAGCGCAGGACGCAGCTCGCCCCGGCCCGGAATGGAAACGAGGAACCCTTTACATCGGGGATATCGAGCAGGACGTATGCCCCGCGCTGCCAGCCGCGGATGAACCCGCGCACGCGGTTTCGCTCGTCTTGGGCGTCCGATGCGCACATGATGACTGCGCGCCCCACCGCAAGCGACCGTTCAATAGTGTCCAAATCAGACTTCATGGAGAATCGTGCTCCTGGAGTTTCCCCTGCACAATGGAGTCAGCATATCACAACGTGCATCCGCTCGAATAGACGTCAATCTTCGTACTGTATCTATATATACATGCGCAAATCATACCCCGGCCTGCTCTGCGAATCGAGATCGATGCACGCTTCACGGGAACTGCTGGAGCTTTCTACCAAGAATCTCCAATGCCAAGTCTGGCTTGTTCGTTATGATGGAATCGACCCCCCAATCCGCGAGCCGCTTCATGTCCGCCGGATCGTCCACCGTCCAGACGGCGATGGACTTGCCCTTGGCGTGCAAGTCTGCAATGCGTTCGGGCGTCAGGGACTCCTTGTTCGGATTGAAGCCATCGACCCCGATCAGGTTGCCGTAGGCGAGGAATCGCTCCCACGATCCAGGGTGGTCTTTGTCTTCGCCGCCCAGGAACTCGACGCGCAAGTCCGGGGCTTCGGCTGCCGTAACAGCACAAACAATTGGCGAAAAAGACTGAATGACTACCTGTCGAGCCATGCGATGGGAACGCACGGATTTGATGGTTTTGCGCGTCAACTCCAGATTTTGAGTGCCGCTTGCTTCTATCGCTGCCATGAGTTCCGCGAGCAGGGCGTCGTCACCATGCTCTAGTGTCTTGCTGTGTTCGCCGAGAAGGTCTATCAGTTCGCGGTCGTCGGCGCAGTTCTTGATCTCAATATAGACCCCCAGGTTGCCCTTAGCGAATGCGAGCGATTGATCGAGCGTTGGCAAGGGCTCGCCGGCAAACCGCGAACCTCTCCATGAGCCCGCGTCAAGCTCTTTCAACTCGGCCAGAGTGAGGGCATCGACGCGCTTATCAATGCCGGCCGTTCTCTTCAAGGTGTCGTCGTGAATGACGACGACTTTGCCGTCTTTTGTAAGCGTGCAGTCAAGTTCGA
>JBAZRU010000348.1:0-7297 GCA_041662805.1 Candidatus Hydrogenedentales bacterium
GAACTTCCACCAATGCACCGAGGCTATGCGGCGTCTCCTCAAACCAGGAGAGTCTTCGGGTAATGAGTAAGGTTCTGGTGGCGATCATCCGCCTTTACCAGATGGTTCTTTCGCCCTTGCTTGGTCCGAATTGCCGGTTTACCCCTACGTGTTCCCAATATGCGATTATTGCACTGCGAAAGCATGGGGCAATTCGCGGCGTGGGGTTTACTCTTCGACGCATTGCACGGTGTCATCCCTTCCATGCAGGGGGATATGATCCTGTCCCCTGACGGGCTCCTGCCTATGAACGACGGGCGCGGTAACGTACCGGGAGCGCCGCATTTGAACGTTTGGCTTCGCACGCTTGGTTGCGAGCCAAGTATCGAAACAGTTGGAGCGCGTTAAGGTTGTTGGACGACGATCAAGATAAATCCGCCATGCGCAACCAGATGGTTGCGATGATGCTGCTAATGCTGTTGGTGGTCATTTGGGTGAATTTCTTCATGCCAGCCCCGCAGCCGCGTCCGCAAACACCTCCCGCAGAGCAAGTGACCGAAACGAAGCCACCCTCGGGACTGCTGACCGCGGAACCAACGGCCGCTGGAACGGCCGGATGGCCCAATCTTCCACCCGTCCCCGCCGAGACAACCGCTGCCGAAGTCGCTCTCAAAGACAAAGACCTTGAGTTGGTGTTTACGCCTGTAGGCGCACGGTTAAAGCAGGCGAAAGTCCTCTTTCGCGATGGCGACTCGATCAATCTGGTCCCGGAGAATCTCGAAATTCCAATTCCGGACTCGGAGGCGGTATACCCCCTCGGCTTGCGCTTCACCGAACCGGCCTTGCGCGACGAACTGGACCGGCGGGTATGGGAAGTCGTCGAGCAGACGGAGCGCTCGGTAACGTTCGCCATAACGCTGCCGGATGCCGCGCGCATCACGAAGAGCCTTTCGTTCACGGAATCCCCGCATGTAATCGACGTTCAGGTGAGCTACCAAAACTTGGAATCGGTGTCCCGGCGTCTGGGGATGGACGAAATCCCCGCGTACATCTTGAATTGGGGGCCCAACGTCACCTCGCATGACCTTCAGAAGGGAGTGCAACAGCAGGTAATCTGGCATTCGATGGGCGTCGTAGACTGGACGACGACCGCCAATATGACCCCCGAGAAAGACGGCACGCCTTTCAAGAAGACGATTGCGAATCCCGATTGGATCGGATTGAAGAGCGCGTACTTTCTGGTGGCTTTCAAGCCGGAGTCGGACCCCGCCTACGGCTGGACGGAAGGCACGCACGAGCAGTTCCGGTTTGGCTTGGCGTCTCCGCGCTTTGAATTGGCGCCGGGCGAATCGAAAGTTGAAACCTTCAAGCTGTATGTAGGCCCCAACCAATCCAAACAGCTCAAGGAAGCCTGGGCCACGCTCGACACGGCGCTCCGGTTCTTCGACTGGGCCTTCATGGACTGGTTTGCGAAGGTCCTGCTGAAGCTGTTGAATTTCTTCTACGCGATCATTCCCAACTACGGCGTGGCCATCATCGCGCTGACGGTGCTGGTGCGCACGGCGATGTTCCCGCTGACGTTGAAGCAGATGAAGTCCATGAAGCGAATGCAGCTTCTTGCACCGGAAATGGAGAAGCTCAAGGAGAAGTACAAGGACAGTCCGCAGGAGCTTCAGCAGCAGATCATGCTGATGTACAAGGAGCGGGGTGTGAATCCGCTGGGCGGCTGCCTGCCCATGTTGTTGCAGCTTCCCGTGTTTATCGCCCTGTATCGCATGTTGTGGAGCGCGTTCGAATTGCGGCGCGCACCGTTCATGATGTGGATGAACGACCTTTCGGAACCGGATCGCCTGCTGCACTTCCAGCAATTGGCCCACCTTCCCCTGGGAAATCACATCCAGTATTTGAACGTGTTGCCATTGTTATGCGCGGTGGCCATGGTCGTGAGCACTCGCATCATGCCGTCGGCTCCGATACAAGATCCCACCCAGAAGACGATGATGACGATCATGCCGGTGTTCTTCAGCCTGATCTGTTACTCGTTTGCCTCGGGGTTGAACCTATACATTTTGGTGAGCACGGTTCTGGGCATAGCGCAAAATAAGCTGGTGCATGTGCCCGCGGGGGACGTCCCCGAAAAAGTGCAGCCGAAACGAAAACAGAATTGGTATGCCGCCGCAATGTCGCGACGTCGCAATGCGGCAAAAGAGATCAAGAAGCAGGTCCCGCAAACGGGTAGGGACCTCAAGGAAAACGGGAAGCGCAAAGAGCCCACGAAGTCGGGAGACGCGACGCCCAAAGACAGACGATCCAAGTAGGGCGGGGGCCCTATTCCGGATGGCCAGAGTCCGTTGACGTAGCGGGGGATACGGACCGGGCCGGGCGTCATACCGCGCGCGTGCTCAGGCACCCACCCTAAGGAGGAAGATGCAGATGCGATCGGTGGAAGTAACGGCAAAGACCCGGGAAGAGGCCATCAAAATGGCCTTAAAGCAGTTGCGGGCGGAGCGCCACGAAGTCAATGTCGAGATCCTGGACGAAGGGAGTCCCGGTTTCTTTGGATTTGGCGCGCGTCCGGTAAAGCTGCGCGTAACGCATGAATCGGATGAACCCGAAGCGCCGGCTCCTCGCGAGCCCGAACGGCGGGAAGCGCCGCGTCGCGACACGGGCCGCAGGGGGAATGAGCCGCGGCGAGACGCCCCCCGCAGCCCGCGAGGCGAAGCGCCCCGGTCGGACCTCCCACGCAACGACGCCCCCCGGCGTGAAAGCCCTCGCCCTGAGCAAGCGCGTCGCGAAGGTCCCAGGCCCGAGCAACCCCGCAGGGAAGGGCCCCGGCCCGAACAGGCCCGTCGTGATGGACCTCGCCCCGAACAAAGCCGCCGCGAAGGACCTCGCCCCGAGCAGGCTCGGCGCGAAGGCCCCCGTCCCGAGCAACCCAGACGGGAGCCGCGCCCTGCGCCCGCTCCGCGCCCAGTGCCTTCGGAGCCGATGACCCCGCCGAGCGAGAAGTTCATCGCCGAAGCGGAAGCGCTTCTGCGCGAGATGATTCAGATGATGAACATCGAAGCCACGGTAACCAGCGAAGTGGCGGAAAACGGAAGCCTGCGGCTCAAGGTCGAATCGCCAGACTCGGCAATCCTGATCGGGCGCAAAGGCCGGACGCTGCAATCCCTGCAGTATCTCATCAATCGAATCGCGCACAGCGGCGAAGGCAACGAGGATACCGAGCGCATTGTCGTGGACGTCGAGGGGTATATCGACCGGCGGCGCGATGCCCTCGAAGATCTGGCCCGCAAGCTCGCGCAACGCGTCAAAGACACCGGGCGGCGCGTCCGCGTCAAACCCATGAGCCCTGATGAGCGGCGCATCATCCATCTGACCCTGGAAGATGACCCCGAAGTCAGGACGTACAGCGTCGGCGAGGCGTCCGTGCGCAGCGTCATCATCGGCCTCAAAGACGATGATCCAAGCAACGACCGGCCCGCGCGGCGACGCCCCGAAGGACAGAGCCGGGATGGACGCGGTCCCCGCGACAATGGCGGGCGGCGCCCACAGCAAGGACGGCGCGACTTTGGACGCGGCCGCGCCCCTCGCCCTGAGAATGGCAATAGCAGCGAAGGCGAAAGCCAGCCCGTGGACGGCAATCGCTTGGATGGCGAAGGCGCAAGCACCCCGGACGACAATCGTCCTCCGAGGCGGCGGCGTCCGCGCAGACGCCGCGGTAGCGGGCAGCGGGTGCCGGCGGAGCAGCAGGCCCAGGCATCGCCTGGCATGGCCGATGTAGACGCTGGGTCGAGCGATGCGGGATCGAGCGACGCGCAGGACGAGTGAGGACACCATTGCGGCAATTTCGACGCCTCCCGGCGAGGGCGGCATCGGAATCGTGCGGCTGAGCGGGCGCGATGCGCTCGCTATCGCGAAGAAACTGTTTGTATCGTCGCGCGGCAGGAACATTGAGTCCTGCCGCGCGCGTGTTTTTCACGGGGAGATCCGCGACGCGCACGGGCCGGTAGACGAAGTGCTCGTGCACGTCATGCGCGCCCCGCACAGCTACACCTGCGAAGACGTCGTCGAAATCAATGCCCACGGTGGGGCCGGGCCACTTCGCAGCATCCTTGAGTTGGCCTTGCACCACGGGGCGCGCCTGGCCGAACCCGGCGAGTTCACGAAACGGGCTTTCCTCAACGGACGCATCGATCTAGTCCAGGCCGAAGCGGTTATCGACCGCATCCGGGCGCAAACCGATGCGGCCCTGCGCGCGGCAGCAGCGGCGGCAGGCGGCGCGCTTTCCACGACGATCTACGCGATGCGCGAGGTCTTGGTGAATGCACTGGCCCGCATCGAGGCCGCAGTCGATTTCCCCGAAGAGGATGTCCCCGAACTCATCGACGAGGCCTTGCGCGGCGACCTCAATGCCGCGCTGGCGCGGATCAATGAACTCCTCGCAACGGCCGAGGCAGGCCGCCTGTATCGCGAAGGCGCACGGCTGACCGTCGTTGGACGCCCCAACGTCGGCAAATCGAGCATCTTCAACGCCCTCCTGCGCGACGCCCGCGCCATCGTTACGGCAGTCCCCGGCACCACGCGCGACGTGCTCGAAGAAGTTATCACGATTCAAGGCGTCCCCATGCGGATTAGCGACACGGCAGGCTTGCGCGATTCCGCGGACGAGGTTGAGCGTATCGGCATCGAACGCGCCCGAGGAGCGCTGAACACGGCGGATATCGTACTGCTTGTGCTCGACGCATCGCAGCCCTGCACCGAGGAAGACGAAGCCCTCGCACGCGACGTGCTCGCCCTCGGAACCCCCGCCGTAATTGCCCTTAACAAGAACGACCTCGCGCCCCCATCCCCGCCGCCATCGTGGGCGACCAAGTTCCGCGCATGCATTCCCCTCTCCGCCAAGACCGGCGAGGGACTCAAGAGCCTGGAAAGCGCGCTCGGAGTAGTCCTGCTAGGCGACACCCCCATCTCCCCCGACCAAGGCATGGTCACCCGAATCCACCAAAGAGACAGCCTCCGCCGCGCCGCCGATGCTCTCGAACGCCTCACCGCCAATTACGAAGCCTCCCCCGAATTCCTCAGCATCGACCTCCGCGACGCCCTTCAAGCCCTCGGCGAAATAACCGGCGACACCACCCCGGAGGATGTGCTCGACCGGATTTTCTCGCAGTTCTGTATTGGTAAGTGACTGCACACGCAGTACTTCCGCGTTGAATCGGAATCGACAAAGTCCGACCCGTTGGACGTCTTCGAAGCTTCGTACGTTCGCACGTTCTCACTCCTCGGGCCATTTGACAGACCGGCCAGCCCTGCGTTACTATACCGTCTAGACGGTTTAGTTAAAGAAAGCCCCCCATTTATGCCTCGTCCCACATGCAGAAACCCGATTCTCGACGCCGCTGAGGCTGTTGTGCTGTCGGTTGGCGCGGCGCATTTGACGCTGGATGCGGTGGCGGAGAAGTCGGGCGTGAGCAAGGGTGGCGTGCTCTATCATTTCCCGTCCAAAGAAGCGCTTATCGATGGGATGATGAGCCGCCTGATTGAACGGGCGCTCAAGACTAGAGATGCCGCGATTGCCGAAATGGCGGACGATCCCGCGAAAGAACTGAAGGCGGAGATCAAGACGCTCCTCGTGAATACGGAGGCCGACAAGCCCGTTCGCGTTGCGATGTTGGCGGCGGTTGCGAATCATCCCAGTTTGATGTGCAAGATTCGAGAGATTCATCGGAAGCGGTTCGAGACACAGGCGCAATACGCGAACTTCGAGAGGCGATCGCTCGTCATCTTGTCCACATTTGGTCTGTTTTTTTTGGAGCTTTTGCAGGTATCCCCCTTCTCGCCGGAACAGCGCGCTCGCCTTGTGGAAGCGCTGCTTCAGTTCGCGGACGAAGTGGGCGAGGAGAAGCAATCACATTAAGATGAACGCAATGCCGCGCTCGATCATTGGGAGTATCCTGCGCGAGATGCGCATGGCGCACCAATATTGAGATGGAACACGGCAATCCCATTGCCGGTTGATAGTCGTGTGCCGATTCCCCAGGACATCGGTGAACATAAAACCTCTTTCAGGACAACTCGAATATGCGAATGCAAAACGTAGTCACAGTTCTATTTGCGGCGTCAGTGCTTTCGGCAGGGGCATGGGCGGCGGCCGGTCCGCCGCAGGGTCCGGGAGGGGCGCCACCCCCCCCACCGGAAGTGACGTGCGTCGTCGTCGAGACGAAGACCGTTCCCGTGTCGTTCGACTATGTTGGAATGACGGAGGCGTCGAAGACCGTTGAAGTACGCGCGCGCATTCGAGGATTCCTCGATAGCCGCGATTTCCAGGAAGGGACGTTCGTCGAAGCGGGCACGAAGCTCTTCACGATCGATCCCCGCTCGTATCAGGCGGATCAGCAGATTGCGGTGGCGCGCGTCGAGCAGGCGCAGGCGCGCCTGAAACTGGCCGAGCAGGACGTAAAACGTCTCAAGTCGGTCACGGTTCCGGGTGCGATTGCCGAGAGCGATCTGGACAAGCAGGTCGCGGAAGAGGTCAACGCCAAGGCCTCGTTGCAGTTGGCCAAGGCCGAGTTGGCCAAGGCGGAACTCGAGTTGAGCTATACGGTCGTTGGCGCTCCTCTCACGGGGTATATCGGCAAGGCGCAGAAGGAAATCGGCAGCTTCGTGGATGAGAGCCAGAGCAGCCTCCTTGCGGTAATGCACCAAGTGAATCCGCTGTATGTGAGTTTCAAAGTATCCGAGCGCGAGTTTCTGTCCTGGCGTAATGAAGAACAGGCGGGGACCTTGGTGCTTGTCGAGGGTTCCCAGCCGTACGCGGAAATCACGTTGCTTGAAGGAACTCAATACGACAAGCGCGGCACGATCAGCTTTGAATCGCCCGACGTCGACATCGCGACAGGGACGCTGGAGTTTCGGGCTTCGTTCGAGAATCCCGAAAATCAGCTTAAGCCCGGCCAGTTCGCCAAAGTCCATCTTCGCGGGTGGACTCGCCCGAGCGCCATCACGGTCCCCCAACGCGCCGTGAGCCAATCGCCTCGCGGCCCCTACGTTTACGTCGTGGGAGACGACAAGAAAGCGGAGATGCGTATCGTGACCACCGGTGAGTGGAGCGGAAGCGACTGGGTCATTAGCGATGGCCTAAAACCGGGCGAACGCATCATCGTCGAAGGCCTGACGAAGGTCCAGCCAGGCGGCGAAGTGACGCCTCTGCTAGCAGGCGAACAGCCTCCCTCGGCGCCGGAACAGCCGGCCCCTGCAGCAGAACAACCGGCCCCCGCGGCACAAGAACAAGGCGGAAGCATGATTTCACGTTTCT
>JBAZRU010000349.1:0-7293 GCA_041662805.1 Candidatus Hydrogenedentales bacterium
TGAAGGTCATGAATGGCCTTTGCATCCTCACGGGCATCGTGGATTCTCCCAAGCAGAAGGAGCTGGCCGGCAGCTTGGCCATGAGCATTCTCGGCGTAACCAGCGTGCAGAACGACATCTCGCTTTACCAGGCCCCGAAATAGCCCCGCACTGGGTTAATCGAAATAGCCATCACCGCGCGATTGCCAGGGACGTTTCGCCGAAGCGTCCCTGGCGTTGCTTTTGGCGGCTACCGCCCGCCCACTTCTGCGTAGCGAAAACAGTCCACGACGTGGTCGTTGACCATCCCCGCGGCCTGCATGAAGGCATAACAGATCGTGGAGCCCACGAATTTGAAGCCGCGCTTCTTGAGGTCTTTGCTCATGGCATCGGACTCGGACGTATGCGCCGGGATATCTTGCAGCGTTTTCCAGGCGTTAACCTTGGGCTTCCCGCCGACGAATTGCCAAATGTAGGCGTCGAACGATCCGAATTCCTTTTGCACGGCCAAGAAGGCTTTGGCGTTCGATACGGCTGACTCCACCTTCGCCCGATTTCGCACGATCCGTGCATCGGTAAGGAGGACTTCAATGCGCTTCGCGTCGAAGCGGGCGACTTTATTGGGATCGAAGTTGGCAAAGAGTTCGCGATACGCCGGGCGCTTTTTTAGGATCGTCAACCAACTGAGTCCCGCCTGTGCGCCGTCAAGAATCAGGAATTCGAACAACAGCCGATCGTCGTGGAGGGGAACGCCCCACTCCTCATCATGGTAGGGGATGTATTCCTCGCCACGCGCCCAATCGCATCGACTGACCATAGAATCCTCCTTGCGGTTACGGTATCGCCATTCCGCATCGCTTCTTTACGCGTCGCTTCTCTTGCATTGGTAGGGACGTTTCGCCGAAACGTCCGGGGAGCACCAACGCCCACGCCTTTTTTCCTACAACCTGCTTAGCAGCTCCTGCAACGTCGTAGTCATCTCGGCTGCGTAGCCTTTGGAGTCCAGAATGTGGATCGTAGGAACGCTGACCGGCCCGCTGTCTACGAGCGAGGTCTTTCCGGCGGCTTCGATGGTGAACGATGCAGGGGCGAAATCGTAGGTCTTTCCTTTGCGGCCTGCCGCATCCAGAAATGCTGCCGTGCACCACATGTTCCGTTCCTGCGGCCACCACTGGGCCTTGGCGCTGTCTATGACAGGCGTCGACAACGCGGCCAAGGGATCGCCGCTGGAGACAGGCGTCTTCTCGAGTGCGTAGACGAAGAATTGCTGAAGCGCGGGCCTCAACTTGTCCAACACGAGGCTCTGGCGGAACACCCAAAAAGACTGACGCGGCTCCGGACCGAAGCATGGGACCCAATACACAGGTAACGTGCACTCCATGATGCGCCGATAGGCATTGACGTCAAGAGAGACGTTCCACTCGATCTCCTTGCCGCCCGAGTTTCCCGCATTCACGTAAAGGCGCGCCACCTTCTGCTTGAACAAGTCCGGCGCGCGATTGTAAGCGGCCGCCACGTCTCGGAGGCTGCCGGTGGCGAAGACCGTGACGGGCTTCTCCGAATCACGCAAGACGCCGAGAATCAGGTCGATTGCCTTCTGGGACTCGACGGGTTGCGACGAAGCATCGTCAGTCAGGCTGCTCAGGTTTGCCGACAGTCCGACGGCATACGGCACATGTCTTCCTGTCAATTTGAACATCTGTTCAAGGGTGGGTATCCCGGGGCGGTCTTTGCCGCGATCGCCGCAGTCGATGACGATGGCGCGAATGTCGAACTCGGGAATGGCGAAGAGCGTGGCCAGGTCGTAGTGGTCGTCCGGGTCGTCATGGGGATGATAGAGGTCGGTCGTGTAGATGATCGGGACGGTCCCTGTCGAGGCATTGTCCGCCACACCGAATGTCGAAAGCATGAAGCAAATGCAGGAACCGAATGTGAGCATTGCCGTTTCCATCCTCGCACTGTAACGCCAAGGGGACTGAACCGGGAACCGCGCCGGTCCTTCCTGCGCCCTCCCGGCAAGAAAACGGCTGGCGCCCCATCAACCTGGTCCGGGTGCTCTCAGGTCCCTCACAGGTCTATGGGGCGCCAGCCCAGGACGCTATACTACACGCCCTCACCGCTTTGTCCGGAGGATTTCTCCGGCTTAGCCCGTGTTGCTGACTTGTCGGAAGGCGGCGTTCCTTGACCTTCCTGGCCAGATTTTGCTCCCGCTGCGGGGTCCTGTACAAGTTTTATCAACGACTCTGGCAGCTCGATGCCGCCGATGTCGCGCATGACTTGAAGCATGGGGGGGAGGGTGCGCGCCATTCCCTGAATGAAATTGCCGGTCGCGCTGGAGCCGTTCGCCCCGCCGTTTTCCCATACGACCACCTTGTCGAACTTGATGTTCGAGATGGCTTGAGCCGATGTCTTGGCCAGCGTGTCGAGGTGTTCGAGAAGCAGGATTTGGAAGGCCTCGTTGGCCCCGCCGCATGCGTCGATGATCCGCTTCAAGCCCTCGCCTTTCTTGGCCAAAATCTCCAATTGACCGCGGGCTTCCGCGTCGAGCCGCGCGAAGATTGCCGCCGCTTCGCCTTCCGCCTCAATCACGCGCTTTTCGGCGGATGCTTCGGCTTCAACGATAATCTGAGCCTTTTGTGCCTTCGCGGGGGCTTCCAGTTGAGCGCGCCGTTCGGCCTCAATGCGTTCGGCTTCCGCCAACGCGGCGCGCGCCATGGCCCTGTTTTGCGCTTCCAGCACCGCCGCCTCGGCCTCGCGTTGCTTCGTTTCGCCGATCTGATACGCCTCGGATTTCCGGACCTGCAATTCCGCGTTGGACGCGGCGACTTTGGCCTGCGCCGTATTCTCGCCCTGAATGGCCGTCGCGTTGGCGTCGGCTATCGCGATGCGCTTTGCGCGGTCCGCGTCCTTTTCGCCCTTGATGGCCGTCGCGTCGGCATCGGCAACCGAGATGCGCTTATCCCGGTCGGCGTTCTTGACCTCCATCTCTTGCTCGAATGCCGCTCGCTGTTCGCCCACGGACTGCAACTTGCCCAACTCGGCCACCCGCACGGCCTGCTCTTGCTGCGCGGTGCGAATACCGATGTTCCGCTGCTTGGCCGCGTCGGCCACCTGGACTTGCTTGTCGCGCTCGGCCTCTGCCACACGAACCTCGCCCAGCTTTTCCTGCTCGGCCACGTCGCCGCGCGCCTGCTGAATCGCTTGCGACGCCGCCTTTTGGCCGATGGCTTCGATGTATCCCGACTCGTCCGTGATGTCCGTGATGTTGACGTTGATCAGCACGAGACCGATCTTCTTCAACTCGGGTTCCAGCGAACTCTGAATGGCATGCAGGAACTTCTCGCGGTCGCGGTTGATCTCTTCGATGCTCATCGACGCGATCACCTGGCGCAACTGACCGAAGATGATGTCTTCGGCCTGTTTCTTCACGTGCGGAAGATCGAGGCCAAGCAGACGAATCGCGGCATTCGTCATCAACTCCGGGTGGGTGCCGATGGCCACGGTGAACACGCTTGGCACATTGACGCGAATGTTCTCGATGGAAAGCGCGTCTTTCAGCGGCACCTCAATCTGTATGGGCTCCAGGCTCAGAAACGCGTGGTCCTGAATCAACGGCCACACGAATGCCGCGCCGCCATGGATGCATCGCGCGGTGTTGCCTTTGCCAACCTTACCGTAAATCACCATGATTCGGTTGCTAGGGCACCGCTTGAATCGCTTGATGAGCAGCAAAAGGAAGCTACAGAAGATTACTGCAACAAGCACAACCGCAGCTAGTGTCACTACTCCCCCTATGGGCGTTAATTCAGGCATCTTCGTTTCCTTCCATCTCGCTGACTGGTTCCACTTCCAAGGTGTCCGGCCCCAACACGTCCACGACTACCACTGACGCGCCTTGAGGTAGCGCCTCTTTGGCCGTAAGCGCGTCGTATTCCATGGTGCGGTTCTGCACCATTATCGTCACTTTTCCCATTCCTGCCTTGTGCTCGGGAATGTTTAGGTAGACGGTGCCTGTCGCGCCGAGAACCTGATTCGTGTGGACTGTGCCTTCCGATCCCAGGCTGTGCAACAGCCGCATCATCCACGCTACCAACACCATGGCTACCGCACCGGCGGCCAACGCGGACATAAGTGCTGCCGGAGCAGGATAGGAGGAATTGCTTGCCGCCAGACCACCGATTCCGAAGAAGGCAACTGCCGCCGAAAGCGCACGGATGCTCAGCATTCCGAAAAACATGGATGCGTTCGCGTCGTGGTCGCCTGCATGGACGTCATGGGCAACGTCATGTCCGACATCGCCACCGTCGTGGCCGATTCCTACCAATGTGAAGACGAACTGGATTACAACGACAATGCCGCCCGCCAAGGCGCATATCAGGTAAAAGGTCATCATTGCCGGAACTCCCCACGCATAGTTTGCGCTAACACCGCACCTGCGAAACGCGCGTCCGTAGCCCCAATACCCCGTATCATAGTAGGGTTAGGAAACCAACGCAACTGCCCCCTTCCGATTCCTCTGGCCATTTTGACGCGTGGCGGGATAGAAAGGTTTAGACGCCACGGATGCCCAGGAAACTCGGAGGTTTTCCTTTTCTCCCCTTTCTGCAAGAATAGGGGGTGTGGCGGGTTCGCAACGGGAGGGTTCCTTTCATGAAATCCATGTCCAGGCGAGACTTTATGTCGAAGACAATGCTGGCCGGAGGCGCCTTTCCCATCATGGGGGGCGTGACGGAAATGCACCTCGGCGCAAAAAAGAAGGTGTCGGCCAACGAGAAGGTTACCGTTGGTCTCATCGGTTCGGGTGGCATGGGACGCGGCGATCTCGCGACGTTTCTTCGCAACCCCGAGATCGAATGCCCCATCATCTGCGACGTCGATGATGCCATGCTGGCCAAGGGCGTGAAGGTCGTGACCGACATGCGCGGAAAAGCGCCCAAGACCACAAAGGATTTCCGGAAAGTCGTCGACCGCAAGGACATCGACGTTTTGCTCGTGGCCACCCCCGATCATTGGCACGCGCTGCCGACCATCTACGGATGCGAGGCAGGCAAGGATGTCTATGTCGAGAAGCCACTCGGCAAGTTTGTCAACGAAGGCCGGGTGATGCTCGAGACCATGAAGCGCACAAACCGCGTCGTCCAGATGGGCACGCAGTGGCACAGCGGCGTGCACTGGCGCGAAGCCGTCGAATGCGTCCAATCCGGCCGCATTGGAAAGATCCGGCAGGTCCGCGCGTTGGCCTATCTGGATTGGCTCGGAGGAGTTGGCAATCCTCCCGATTGTGCGCCGCCCGCCGGAGTCGATTACGACATGTGGCTGGGCCCTGCCCCGGAGCGCCCATTCAATCCAAACCGCTTCCACTTCAACTTCCGGTGGTATTGGGACTACGCCGGCGGCCTCATGACGGACTGGGCCGTGCATCTGATCAACATCGTCCTTTGGGCCATGGGCACCGAATCGCCCACCCGCGTGACGTCGTATGGCGGCAAGCGCGTGGTCGACGACAACAGTGAAACTCCCGACACCCAGATCGCCGTGTACGAGTTCCCGTCGTACGTCTTTGTGTGGGAGCACCAGATGCAGGGCGGCGTCGGCATTAATGGACATCCCCATGGCGTGTGTTTCAGCGGTTCGAAGGGCACGGTCATTGTAGGGGAGTACGGCTGGGAGCTATTGCCCGAACCGAAACTCAGCGACCTGAAGCCCGAGACTCATGGGAACAGCGAAGACGCGCGCCCCGCGCACGTCCGCAATTTCCTCGATTGCGTCAAATCGCGCGAACAACCCATCGAAAATCTCGAACTTGGACATTTCGTGTCCACCGTGGCGCACCTCGGCAATCTCGCGTTGCGCACGCAATCGGAGATCAAGTGGGACGCAGCCAACGAATGCGTCATCGGCAACGATGCGGCGAATCAACTCATTAATCAGGAGTATCGCAAACCGTGGAAGCTGGGATGATCTGGACCGGCCGGGGGCGGCGGGTCACTCAATGGAAAGGAGCAATTCGCGATCCGTTTCCAGGAGCGTACGTCCGCGGGCGCGCCATGTGCCTGCGGCATTTTTGTTTTCGAACAGCAGATAGCCAATCTTGAGCGCGCGCGCTTCGTCCGGGAATGACGGCGCTTCAACGTTCGGAGCCGTGGGCTGCGGGTGGGGGGCCGGGGCACCCGCGTATACGCCAGGATACTCTTGCGCGCGACGCTGCAACGCATTCTTATCCATGCGGTCCCAATACGCGATGTTCACACACGGGATGTCAAGTTCGACTTGATAGGTCTGAAGAACTTGGCGGTAGTCACCGTCCGGCACCACTAGACAATAGCGTTCTGGGTTCAGTTCGGCGCGCACTTCGGGTGTGATGGGCAGCTTCATGATCGGCGTGATGTTCAGGAGCACGGGATAGAGCTCCGACGCGGCGAATACAAGGATTCCGCCGATCACGACGGCCTTCTTCGGAAATCGGATCGCGCCCAGAAGCCACGCCGGCTTCTTTGGGACCCATTCTTTGTATAGAAATTCGAGGCCAACTGCCGACAGTATCAGCAAGAAGTAGAGTGCGAAAGGAATGAAGCGCTCGAAGAATCGAAAGCCTTTTCCCGTGGGAAGCGCGCGCAGTATCGAACTTGGAATGTGAAACGGGTCGATGACGAGCGCGACAGCACCAATAAACAACGCGACGATGGGCCAGAGGATTCGCGACTGCCGTCTCCAGAGCGCGAATCCCCCAATGAGCGCGAGGTAGACATACGAATGCGGGATGACCGTGGCGGTGCGATTGGGCAATCCAATATACGACCATAAGCTGAGCTTTGCCGAGGGGATGAGATCAAGGAGCGTGGGACCCGGCATCAGTGGGAGCGCCACGGTCTGACCCTTTCGAGCGAATAGAAATAGGAGCAGCGACACCGCTCCCAGCGCCGCGGGCAGGAAGAATAGGACGCGCTTCACGATGGCGTGGTCACGCAGGAGGGCGCGCTGGAACTCGAATACAACGACTGTCAGCGCCACGACAATTCCCAACATGAAGAACTCGATCAAGGAAGTCCAGAACGTCGCCCAAACGAACACTGCCCACAGTGCGCTGTTCTTAGCTGTGAACTCGTTCTTCGCGTAGGCGACCAGGACCGCTCCCAACGCTATCCCCCAGAAGCAAGAACCGATCATGTTGTAATGGCCGCCGATCTTCCATACGAACCATGGACAGAAACCGAACATGGCCCCAGTCACGAATGCGCTGAAAAAGGAGAGGTTCAAAAGCTTCCTCAGCATGCAGAAGTAGGCAAACGCTCCGAACACGATCATCGAGAGGAC
>JBAZRU010000350.1:0-7258 GCA_041662805.1 Candidatus Hydrogenedentales bacterium
GGCGCCAGCTTCCGCGTCGAAGCGCCATAGCCGGCGCGGACGGTTGGCGGTGTGAGAGCAATTGGACCAGCAGTAACCGCGTTACTGACGCTGTCAACGCTGTTCTATAGTGGGTGCGACTCCGCATCGTTGGAGGATCTCGCGAAGCCGTCCGTCGAGTCGAAGCCGATATTGCCGCAGCAGATTGAACAGGAATTCGACAATCTGCTGCGGCCTTTTTATGATTTCGTGGAGAGCGCGAAACCGGATTCGGTCCTGGCCCCGGAGTATGGCCCGAAGCTGAAGACCCAATTGCAGGAGCTCAATAAGAAGTACGGCAGCGCAGAGCAGGGTAAAGTGGTGCTCCGCCAGGTGCAGTACAAGTTGGAGGACCTGCTTATTGTTGGCCGCGATCTTCCCAACGCGCCGCTGGTATCCTTCCTGTGCGAGCTCTTGGAGACGATCGATCCCGATAATTCGAGGCTCGACCGATTCCGGATGTGGGCAACCGTTCTACAGAACCGCCCCATCGTGCTCGTACGCGGGTGGTATGAGCCCTTGGATGTCGAGTTGCCCGTCGTGTACGTATTCGTTAAGGTTTACATTCCCGGATCGGAAGAAGTCGTCAGCAAGCGAATCCGCGAAGGAGAGGAATTCCTTGGTCTGAAGTTCTTGAAGATACTGGGAAAGAAGAAAGGCATCCGATTGGAATACAAAGCCACTGGCGATGTATTTGAGGTGTATGGTCCGTGAGCACAGTGTCCAATTCCCAATTTCGCTTCTTTGCCGTAGCGGCAATCTGCTTGGCCAGCGTCCTTTGCTATGTGAACACGTTCTCGGGCGAGTTCGTGTGGGACGATGTCTCTTCGGTGCTTATGCACAAGCACGTCCAGGATCCAAGCAAGCTACTGCAGCTCTTCAAAGAGGACCAGCATGCATTTGGACGTGGCCAGGGCAACTTCTATCGCCCCTTGGTGTCGGTTTCCTTCATGGTGGACTACCTATTCTCCAAGCCGCCGAGCGTCGACGCGGCAAACGGTCCGCAAGGCCCTGCACTGGCGCCTTTTGCATTCCATATGTCTAATATGATCTGGCACGCGCTTGCGGCGCTTATGTTCTTCGCGCTTGCCGCGCGTATGGGTGCCCCACGCTTCGTGCAACTCGCCGCGCCCCTCTTGTACGTGAGCCATCCCCTCCATACGGAAGCCGTGGCTTATATCAGCGGTCGCGCGGACCCCATGTCGGCAGCATTCATGTTTGCGGCATTGTGCTTCGCATTCAGGAAGGGGTCCACACGCCGGCAGTTGATTGGATCCGCGCTGTGCTGCCTTTGTTTTGTTCTCGCTGTCATCTCCAAGGAGTCTGCCCTCATCCTCCCCGCAGTGCTCTTTCTTGCGATCATCCTGTTCCGAGAAAAGGGTGAATTGCCGGAGGCCACTGATCGCTCTCGTCCGCTGCCGTCTTTGGTGGGAATCCTCGTCATCCTAGCGGGCTATGCCGCGCTGCGCGCCACGGTCCTGAATTTCGGCTCGGACACCGCGCCCAGAGACATCTCCGTAGGGCAGCGAATCTTGGAAGTCGGACAAGCGTTTGCCTTGTACCTGAAGCTTATCTTTGTCCCCACGGGCCTGCACATGGAGCGCGTTTTGGATGGGTCTCCCGGTTGGCTCGCGGGCGTTGGATACGTGTTGCTGGTGGTGTGTCTCGTTGCATTTGCGGGGGCATGGCTCCGCGGACAACGCCGGATAGCCTTTGGGATTGGTCTTTTTCTCGTCTGCTGGTTTCCCGTGTCCGGCATCATCCCACTCAACGCGCCCATGGCAGAACACTGGATGTACGTACCCCTGGCAGGATTCATCTGGGCACTAGTCGAGGTGTTTTGGCTGGCCTTGGGTTCGCGCGTTCCCGCTCTCGCTTATACGTTGACTTACGCGGCCTTCGCCGTACTGGTCGCGCTCACCGTTCAGCGAAACCTGGATTGGCGGAGCAATGAGGCGCTGTACTTGTCCACGCTTAAATACAACCCGGACTCGGCTCGCATTCAGTTCAATTTGGCCGTAACGTACCAAGACCTGCTGGACAATCCATTCGGTGCTCGGCGTCACTACGAGGAAGTTCTCGCCCTGTATGCCAAAAAGAAAGCGGGTATGCAGTTCGACGCGAAAACGGAACCGTTCTGGGACGAGGAACTTGAGTCCCACCTTTCCTTGGGCCAACTGTTCATGAACGACCAGCGATTCGACAAGGCCGCGCCCCATTTTGCGATGCTGCTCCGTGTAAACCCGGACGAACGGAATCGGTGGATGCTGGCCACGGCCTCTTTGGGGCTGGGGCAGTGCATGCTGGCCGCAGGCAGGCCGGACGATGCGCGCAAGTATATCGAGCAAGCTGGGGCTATCGATCCAGCGTGTAAACCGGAGGCAGACCGTATGCTGCAGGCAATTGCCGCCCGGGGCAGCGCGTGATGCTACGATGCGATAGGCTGGCGGACATCGCGGACCAAACCGAGGAAAGACTCCCGAGGAATCTATGCTGACACACCGTTTGATTCATCCCGATATTTTGCAAGCTTTGGCGTCGGCAGGGCATGGCTCAAAGGTCCTCATCACCGATGGCAACTATCCCGCCATTACGCAAATCGGCGAGAACGCGGCGTTGGTCTACTTGAATCTAGCGCCGGGCATTCCCACGGTCACAGAAGTGTTGGATGTGCTCTTGTCGGCCATTCCGGTCGAGGATGCGGCGGTGATGGACCCGGAGACTGGTCCTGAGCCGTCCATATTCGCGGAATTCAGAGGGCTGCTCCCCGGAACGGAATTGACGCGTCTCGGCCGTTTCGAGTTTTATGAAGATGCTTCGGGGCCGGACACCTGCCTCCAGATTGTCACCGGAGACCAGCGGCTGTACGCCAATCTACTACTCACGATAGGCGTGGTTGCCCCCTGACGTCTTCTAGGGTCTGGGCGCGCTCCTCGAAGCCGAACAGGGAAGCGCCTGCTCCGCTCGCGGGCGGCTCTCAACGCCCCCTTCCCCCACCTCGAATCGGTATGCAGTGCCTCGATGCGCGTTTACAGAGTTAAGGAATGTTGCGTGGTTGTTGGCCTCTTCTTCGGAAGCGAAGAAGACAGGCAATACGCGAACTCGGGACTGTTCGTCGTGGCGCACTTGAACCAACACGTACATTTCTTAGCCCTGCCTGCTAGCTTCAACCCCGGCCGTTGCATAGAGTTCCCGGAACCTTGAAATCTCTGCCCTTGGGAGCGTCCCGCCTGGTCCGCTCCCAAGGGCTTCCGGTGGCCTACCGCCCGTGTCGCAAGCTCCCCCGACCCCACTCCACTGCGGCGCACACGCATAAGAGCAAGATCTCCGCCAAGAACTAATCCAAAACGCTCAATTCGCCTATACGATTGATGTATCGTTACTTACGGAGGAAATGAAAGGAAATGCAGAGCTTCCGGATTGTTGTCTGGATTCCACGGCGGGCAGAGATTGGATACTAGGTGTCCAAGATCCATACTCGAATCGAAGTCGTGGACGCGGATTGCTCCAACCGGAATCAAGGGTGTTTCTTAGTTCGCCGCGTTCTACCCAAGAAAGCGAAGCCACTCCGACTGGCCTCGCCCTTTTCCCGTCCGAGTCGAACGCTCAGACTTCTCAACGCCAAGCCGCAGCATGTTTGCCTTGGGAGCGAAGGGTATACCACATAGGGGTCATGGACTGACTTCCGACCTTTCAATGGTGTTCCGAGCAAGCCTCCTGGGGGCGGAGATATTTATTGACACTTGCTATACCCCGTGCTATCATCGAATTACGATGATGATTACCCTGTCTTTCGCGTTCGGAATAACGTGCTGGGAGGTCTTGCTCGATGGCGGATAAACAACGCCCGTTTGGTGAAGGGGAAGCTGAGAAGGATGATGGGTTCGGGACCGGAGGCAGCGATTTTGGCGCGTTGACAGGAGGCGAGGGAGGCCTCGGCAACCTGCCGCCATTGAGCGACTTCGAGTCATCCGCCGGAAAAGACTTCGACAGCGGTCTTCCCCCTCTGAGTGGAATTGACATGGATTCTGGCCGGCGTGGCCCTGATGGATTGCCTCCGATCAGTGACATCCCTGTCGAAACACCAATTCCAACTGGTGGAAACATCAAGGCTGCACCCGCTTCCTTTGGGAGCACACCTGCATTTGGAACACCGTCCGGCAGCGGATTGGACACACCGTCTGCTGGTTCTGCGTTCCAGGATTTGGCAGCGGACAGCGACTTCACCCCTGAGACTCCCGAAATGGCTCCGCCTGGACCAGACTCCGACATCGATACGCCGCTGTTTGACAGCGCGTTCGGTGGCGCGGGCACGTTCAGCGGCGCAGCGGATACTTCCGCACCCACCCAAGCCATGGAAACGCCTATGTTTGGCGCGAGCCCGGGCGGGTTTGACGCGGATGCGTTCACCGGTATTACGAACGGAGGCGGCCGCGGATTCGATGCGGGCACACCGTTGCCCGATTTTGGTCCCGATACGGCTGCACCCACAGCGGTGACGCCCCCGCCGGTTTCCCCAAAGGCCCCGGTGGCTGCCCCCGCACGAGGCGGCAAGGGCGGCGGCACTGGCAAGACCGTTCTAGTTGCAGCGGTATGCCTTGTCGTTGGCTTGGCGGCTGGTGGCTTTGTCGAACCGTACATCCCGGCGGTCCCATATCCTACGAAGACGGCGTTGGACACGGCGAACACGAAGATCGAAGGCCTGGAGAAACAGGTGGCCGATTTGGTTCGCACAAAACCGGCGGACGGTGGCGAGCAGTTGAGCCCCGAACAGATCAATGAGCTCATCAAGCAGCGTGATGAATTGAATAAGGGCATTGAAGATCTGTCGAAGCAACGCGATGACCTTACGGGCCAAGTAGACGCCAAGTCTCTCGAACTGGCGAAGGTAACCGAGGACCTCGATAAGAAGAATGAAGAGTTCGTGCAGGCAGAAGCCGACTACGAGCAGTTGGTCAACGACACGGCCATCACGCGCGCTCGCAAAGAGGGTCTCGAAGCGGAGAGCGAACGGCTTCAAGTCCTCGTCGGAAAACTGGAAGATGCAAATCAGCGGCGTATCCTCACGAAGGAGACGCTCGACAGCAACATCGACCAGTTGGCAATTTTGGTCAATGAAAGCTCTCCGTTGTCTCCGGAAGAGTATTCACGTGACGCGCGCATCGCCCGAGTGAATGCCCTCGACCAGAAGTCCGCGAGCATGAATTGGGTGGATCCGGCCCTGTTGGATGAGTACACGGCGTTGTACACGCAGGAACTCGAAATTGCCAAGTCCCGGAAGTACTTCTTCGCCAAAATTCCGGTTACCGACCGGTTCGGTTCGCCGAGCATGATTTGGGCGGAATGCCTGATGAACGGGAACTGGAGCGTCTACTACCGGACCATGGACGGTTCGCACATGGGTGTCTACCAGAACGTCGAGCGTGGGTCGGGCCCTGCGAAGTTTGCATTCGTAGACGTCATCGACGAGATTGCCACGAAGCAAATCGAGACTGAGGTGTTCGCGGCGCGCCCGGAAGGGTATCAGCAGAAGCTCGAACAGATCGCGAAGAAGCAGTTGTCCACCGACGACAAGACGGAACTGCAAAAGAAATACGATTCGCTGTAGTCGATAGAAGTATCTTACGAAGCCGTCCACGGTGAAAGCCGAGGGCGGCTTCGGCCTTTTTAGGGGGACGGTTCCTCCCCCACTCGGCTTTCGGCGAAAGCGCCCTACCTGAAAGCGCCCTACCTGAAAAAATGCCTGCCTTGAGAAAGTGCCTTGGAGCGAGCTAGATCATGTTTGAGACGACGTGGATGGCGTGACGTGGATTGCGAATGGCACGCTTTGCCATTTCGGTCCACGTATAGTTGCGGAACGCTTGGCGCGCGCTCAGCTTCAGAAACAGCCGCTTCTGTTGTTCGGGCGGCATCGCGGGATTGCAGTTGAAGGTATCCGGGTCCCCAGCGGTAAACTTGTCCCACGTGATGCCCGCCGCTTGAATCTGATCCGAGAACTCATCGTACAAGGCCGTGCCCGGATATGGGGTTAGGTAGTGGATCGATGCGAAATCGATCTTGGAATCTCGGATGAACTTGCGCGTTAGCTCGACATCCTCCGCGGTCTCGCCTGGAGTGCCGATAATGAAGCATCCGCGAACACGAAGACCGGCTTCGTGGATGAGGCGCGCCGCGCGCATGTTGTCTTCCACGGAGGCGTGCTTCACCATGCGTTCCAGCATGCGCGGACTTCCGCTCTCGAAGCCAATGGTAATCTGCACGCAGCCGGCGCGTTTCATGATTTGAAGCACGTCGGGTCGAATGCGGCGGGCGTGAATCTGACACTCCCACTTCAGATGATGCAGGTCGTGCTCAATCATCGCCTCGCAAATTGCGCGAAAGCGGTCGATGTCCGTGGCCATGAGTTCATCGTAGAAGGCGATACTCTCAATGCGATGCTTGTCGACCAAGTACTTAATCTCGTGTACAACCCGCTCGGGGCTGTGAAAACGCAGCTTGGTCTCGCGCTTCGAGTTGATGCAGTAGTTGCACTCAAACGGGCAACCGCGGCTCGTGATGATCCCAAGCGTGCGATAGGAGAACCCCGCGATTTCTTCGCCCGCCGAGGCATACAACTCGAGGTCTAGTTGGTCGCGGCGCGGTTCGGGGAGGGCATCCAAGTTCGACGGCACTTCCATGTCGATAATGCCTTCGAGCTTGCCTGAAGTAATTGCCCTGGGAAAGGTCCATTCCGCTTCGCCGCGAATCACACAGTCGGCGTGCTGGATAGCCTCTTCGGGCACGGCGGTCGGATGGGCGCCGCCCATGACCACCGTCAAACCGCGTTCCTTCTTAATCTTGTCGGCGATCTCGTATGCGCGGAGCGCGTACATCGTCATGAATGAAATGCCAACCACATCAGGCCGGAATTCGTCGAGTTGCCGTTCGACGTCCTGCCCCGCGATTTCGTCGATAATGCGCGTCTGATGTCCGTCGGCTTGAAGCGTGCCGGACAGGTATGCCAAGCCCAAGTTCTCTTTCTTGAGAGAACGCGGCACGCTCGGATTGACAAGGGCGATCTTCATCAGTGCGCTCCGACCACTTTGAAAAACCGGGCGGCGCTGTATTTGCCCAGGCGCACCATGCCTCCAAAACCTTCGCGCCGGAACGCGTTGCCGAAGTGATGCAGCAACGTCCTTGGGCGCCGCGTAAGCATGTGCCATTGCCAACGGCTCCAGGCACGGTCATACATCGCGGCGAT
>JBAZRU010000351.1:0-7258 GCA_041662805.1 Candidatus Hydrogenedentales bacterium
ATGAGGTGCACCACGGCGTGCGAATTCAGGACGGCGCGTTGGTGGCGGCGGCGGTGTTGAGTAACCGCTACATCTCGGATCGGTTCCTTCCGGACAAGGCCATCGACCTGATCGACGAGGCGGCGTCGCGGTTGCGAATCGAGATCGACAGCATGCCCTATGAAATCGACGTGTTGGACCGGCGCATCCGGCAACTGGAGATCGAACACCTTGCGCTGAAGAAAGAAACCGACAAGGCTAGCAAGGAACAGCGCGAGGGTATCGAGCGCGAACAGGCGAATCTGCGCGAGGAGCTAAACGCCAAGAAGTCGCAATGGCAGGCGGAGAAGGACGTTATCAACGCGATTCGCAAAGTGAAAGAGGCAATCGACGACGCGAAGCGCGAAGAAGAGATTGCGGAACGCGCGGGACAACTCGACAAGGTTGCTCGGATTCGCTACGGGTCGATGGTCGAGCTGCAGAAGAAGCTCGACGCAGAGAACACACGTCTGGCCGAGGTGCAGAAGAACGGCAGCTTCCTCAAGGAAGAAGTCACCGAAGAGCACATCGCGAAGATCGTGTCGAGTTGGACGGGCATCCCCGTGTCGAAAATGATGGAAGGCGAGATGGACCGGTTGTTGAAGATGGAAGACCGGTTGGCCGAACGCGTCATCGGACAGCGCGATGGGATTCGCGTCGTGTCGGATGCGGTGCGGCGCGCGCGTGCGGGATTGAAGGAGCCGGAGCGGCCGATTGGGTCGTTCATCTTCCTGGGGCCGACGGGCGTCGGCAAGACGGAACTCGCGCGGACCTTGGCGGAGTTGTTGTTCGACGACGAGAACGCGATGGTGCGAATCGACATGAGCGAGTACATGGAGAAGTATTCGGTGTCGCGGTTGATTGGCGCGCCTCCCGGATACGTAGGCTACGACGAAGGTGGGCAGTTGACGGAGGCCGTGCGGCGGCGCCCGTTCAGCGTGATTCTGTTCGACGAAATCGAGAAGGCGCACCAGGACGTATTCAATGTGTTGCTGCAATTGCTCGACGACGGGCGTCTGACCGACAGCCAAGGACGCACCGTGGACTTCAAGAACACGGTCATCATCATGACGTCGAACCTCGGCAGCGAAGTCTTCCAGCGCGCGAGCGGGTCGGAGGCCGAAAAGGGCGAGGAAGTGATGGGTGTGTTGCGCCGGCACTTCCGTCCGGAGTTCTTGAACCGGATTGACGATATCGTCGTGTTCCATCCGTTGAAGCGGGAGCACATCCGGCGGATTGTGGACGTTCAGTTGAAACGGTTGGCGAAGCGGCTGGCAGACAAACGGATCACGCTGGAGTTGTCGGACTCGGCGCGGGACCTGCTCGCGGAGCATGGGTTCGACCCGACGTACGGGGCGCGTCCACTGAAGCGGGCAATCCAACGAATGGTGCTCGATCCGTTGGCGATGGAAATCTTGGAAGGGCGCGTGACGGATGGCGCGCATGTCGTGGCCGAGAGCGATGGCGGGAAGTTGCGGTTTGCGGTGAAAGGGACCTGAGTGGACGAAATGGACCGTATGGACGAAGTGGACACAGCGCGGCACAGCCGCACCCAGAAGTGACTCAACCACCGATACACACCGATGAACACCGAGAGAGACTCAGAGAAGCGGGAAGAACTCCAAACCACGGGGAATTGCGGAAAAGTCCTTGCCGCGAGAGAACACATAGAACGCAGAATAGTACAAAATTGGCGCCCAGCTTCGGCGAAGAAAACGAGGAAGTCGCCAAATTGTGGTCCGAAGTAAGGGCGGGAAGAGCGCTTGACCAGCAATTGGAGCAGGCGGTGATTAAGCTCGGGTTGGCAATCGCCGGGAGTGTCCATGTCGCATAGAACGGCGGGGAGTTGAGGTCATTGAATAGTAGACGGGCGCATCCTTTTGAAAGGTTGCGCCCGTTGTCATTTCTAGAAGGCAATCAAATCAGGTAGGCGGAAGTATAGCGTCCAGTGCGCCCATGAAGATCGAGATGAACTGAGAGAGGCCCCCAAGCAGAATCGAGTGCAATTGGGCTGACTGCGAGTTCAAGTTTTGGAACCAGATATTGAGATTCTGAGTCAGTACTTCCAACAGCGTCATTACAACCTCCTTCCAGTGTTTCGGGAATCTGATGCAAGTATAGCGATCAAGAGATGAAAAGTGAAAGTGCATAGGCTTCAGATGGGGGGCAAGGGGAACAAAGTGCATGACGAATGGGGTGCGGCGAAGCGCCTGAATTGTCACGTGGGATTTTGAACCGTCGCAGCATGACTGTTAAGATGAGCGTGCGGGACAGGGGTACCGGTTGGCTGCTCGGATGTTCGATGCGGTCTTGTACGAGCGGATAGTGTGCATTTGGGCTGTGATGGGCGAACGAATTGTTTGAACACGGTGCACGATCATGAGACGGCTCAAGGCGGATTTTCATACCCATACGGCGGATGACCCGAACGATACGCTTTGCCATTCTTCCGAGATGCTGATAGATGCGGCGGCGGCGGAAGAGGTCGAGGTATTGGCGATTACGTGTCACGAGCGATTTGTATACACGGAGTCCCTTTCGCGGTATGCGGAACGTCGCGGCATTCTGTTGATTCCCGGCATCGAGGCGATGATCGAAGGGAGTCACGTCCTGATCCTCAATCCCGATGACGCGCACATACGGGCCAAGACATTTGGGGAACTACGGGCACTTGGCAGGGGAAACGCAGCGTTTATCGCGCCCCATCCGTTCTATCCTACCCCGAATAGCCTGCATCGCACGCTTGGCGAGAATCACGACTTGTTTGACGCAATCGAGTGGTGTTCGCTGTACTTGGGCCCGTTGAACCCTAACGTGTTTGCGGCACAGGCCGCGCGCCGATACAGGCTCCCAATGGTGGGGACTTCGGACACGCACGAACTTCCGTATTGCGGTAACACCTTTAGCTGGATTGAGGCGGAGCCGACCATTGCGGGCGTTGTGGAAGCAATCCGCGGTGGTCGCGTGGAAGTGGAAACACGCTCCTGGTCGCCTCTCCCCGCGGCACGCTTCGCCTTGTACGCGGCGCGTGGCATTGTGGGAGACTTGGTAGGAATTTAGATGTTGGGAGGAGTGGCAGGGTGATCGAACGTATCACGGTTCTGGGCGGCAGCAGTGTCTACATGCCTGAATTTATTCTTTCCATTGTCTCCCACAACGTGAACGTGAGGGAGATATGCCTCGTAGGCAGAGACGGCGTGAAACTCCCTCTGGTGGCGAAGTTCTGTCAACGATTGTTGGACAGGAGCGGACACCCCGGACGCATCGTGGCGGTCACGGATATCGACCAGGGAGTTGCCGGTGCACGATACATCATCAATCACGTCCGCGTCGGGGGCATGCAAGCGCGTATACGCGACGAGAAGATCCCCCCCAAGCAGGGTATGGTCGGCGACGAAAGCCTCGGAGCGGGCGGATTCGCGAACGCGATGCGCACGCTTCCAGCCGTGATGCGCATGGCCGAACGCGTAGAGGCGATAGCGCCGGAAGCGATCTTCATCAACTTGACGAATCCGATGGGCATCTGCGTGGATGCTCTCGTGCGATATTCGAAGTTGTCGGTTATCGGCGTGTGCGACCTGCCCGGTATGTGCGTGAAGCAGGTGGCTGAGCTGCTTCGACACGACGCGGCTCTACTTGAAGTCGACTACATCGGCCTGAATCATCTCGGGTGGATCCAAGATGTCAAGATTGACGGACGCAGCCACATGAGCAGGCTGCTGGAACGGCTGGAGCACCATCAGGATGACGGCCTCGACTACGCCCTGATAGATCTGTTTCGCATGATCCCGACTCGCACGGTGAGCCTCTATTTCCACCAAGACGAGATCCTGAAGCATCAGCAGGCTTGTTCGAGGTTCCGGGCAGAGGTGCTTCACGAGGCGGAAAAGCAGATACTGAAGTTGTACCAGGACGACCATTTGTGCGAAGTTCCTGAGTTGACGCGGGCTCGCAATGCCGTTTGGTACGAGGAGACGATAGTCCCTTTGATCGAGTCGCTGGAAAGCAAGAAAGAACGCGAAACCGTTCTGTGCGTCCGAAATGACGGAGCCGTGCGCGATTTGCCGGACGATTGCAGCGTCGAAATTCCGGTACAGGTCAGCAAGAAAGGGTTGAAGCCGCGAAGAGTGGGGAGTTGCCCGCGCTTCCTAAGGGGTTTGTTTCAGGCTGTGAAAGAAAGCGACCGCCTCACCGTGGAGGCGGTTCGTCACAAGTCGTATGAGTATGCGCTCCAGGCGCTGACGATCAATCCGCTTGTCCCGTCTTTGGATGCGGCCAAGCGATTCCTTGATCGTTTGATTAAGGACGAGCAACTGGAGCTTCATTAGGTTGGGCGTATACAGGAAACGAGGAGACTTTACCGTGACTCGTCAGCGTTTGACAGGAATGACCGTAGCGTTTGTGATTTCGGCAATGGCGATTGCCCAAGCACCCGTAGTAGGGGGCAAAGGAGCGAAACTCTCCGATATCGCGGGAACGGATACGTTGGTAACCATTCAACTGAAGTCTGGGGCGCAGGACGCCAACGTGAAGGTTGAGAAGGTGTCCGATGGGTTGCTTGAGATTCTGACCGCGACGGGCCAGCGGGATTATTACAAGCTGTCCGATATCAAAGAAATCCGCGTGCAGGGGGATGTGGTGCGCGTTCGCTCGCTCAGTTCGATGGCCGACCGAGGCCTCACGCCGGAACAGCAAGGGGCGCTTGATCGCGCGATAGCCCGCGCGGCGGAACTCTTTACGAATGGCGCGGCGAATCAGCCGGTGCGCGTCTTGAGCGCGCAAGTGCTTGCCATTGCAGGCACGGAAGACGCTAAGAAGACGGGCGTGGAATATCTCACGAGCTTGCAAGCGGGCAACGACCTGTACACGTCTCTGATTGCAGCGGGAAATCTGTACCTTGCGGGACATGCAGACGTGCCAAGCGAGTTGATTAAGCAGGGACTGGATAGCGGCGACCGCAATATTCGCGGTTTGGCGGCGACTATCGCCGGCGACACCAAGAATCAGGACTTCCTGCCGGAGTTGAGAAGGATGCTGCAGGATCGGGCATCCGAAATCTCGGCTCCAGCGGGATATGCATTGGCAAGACTGGGAGACCGCGAGTCTATCCCGACATTCCTGACGATGATTAGCGAGCGAGGCGAGGAACGATCGAATGCGGCGGCCTACGCTTTGTCCAAGCTCGGCGGACCGGATGTCATTGAGCAAATGAAGTTGAAGCTGCCAAAGGCCGAAGGGCTGGCCAAGTTTCGCGTCGTCCGAGTGCTCTTCGAACTGAAGGATCCGGAAGGTTCGCGCGTAATGCGCGAGGAATTGATGAAGGTCCCTTCCCTCCAGTTCGACGCATCGTTGCTGCTTGCCCCGAACGGCGATATGGGCGCCCTTCAGTACCTGCGCAACTACTTGAATCAGCGGTATGATCCTACGCCGGAGTTCATAACGCGCCGCGCAGAGGCGACTGCGGCGTTGATCCGGTCGGGCGATCGCACAAACGCCGGTGTCTTTCAAGAGTTGTTGGGAATCGAGTCTCCGGACGTTCAAATTGCCGTGCTCCGCGTGCTCGGTACACTAAATGCAAAATCACTCTTGCCTATCCTTCAACCGTGTATTGAATCCGCCGAACCCAGTGTAAGCGCCATTGCCTGCCAATCCGCGGTCGCCCTGGCCTATTCTGACTATCGGGACCGCATCGCGGACATGCGGATGTGATTACATGGCTGAGCGATTGCGCTTGGCGGTCGAAGGACGCGTACAGGGCGTTGGATTTCGGTATGCGACGTATCGCGAGGCTGCGGCCCGCGGACTGACGGGGTGGGTGCGAAACGCGTACGACGGCCGCGTCGAAGCGGAGTTCGAGGGGACCCGCGAGCAGTTGGAAGCCATGCTGGAGTGGTGTTGGCACGGTCCGCGCTACGCGGAAGTCCGCAATGTCCACGTGGAATGGTGCGAAGGTGAAAGTCACTATGCGCAATTCGAGATCCTCGGATAGGACAACCCCGAGGACTCGGATTTCTCACCTTGCCGATTGGCGTGGCCAGCCGGCGGAACGATGAAGGGGCATCTCGCCCGCCTTGGGCAAAGCTGGGACGCGCATCATTTGCGCAGGATCCAGATCATGTCGGTATGCGTGGGCCCGAAATACGTCCCGTAGAAATCGCCCAGAACAGCTTCGACCTCGAATCCGGCCAAGGCCACAAGTAAGGCCATTTCGCGAGGCGTGGTCCAGACACGAGTCATTGGAAGACTGACCGACCTTCTGATGGTCCCGTCGGTCGCGTATTCGTTGATGACGTGTTTTTCGATTAGGCCTTGGCGCCATTCGTCGCAGAATGACTCGCAGAGGTGCTCTAGCGTGTGTCCGTTGCCGAGCCTCTTTTTCGGTGCGACTCGCTTGGGTCCTACCCCTTTCTTGGCAGCGAAGGGAACGAGGGAAGATGGCTTCGCGGCCCACGTATCGAATATGAAGAGTCCCCCGGGTTTGAGGTGACGATTCACGCAGGCCAAGCAGGAACGCTGTTCTTCTTGGGTCAGAAGGTGCATAAAGGCTCGATAGGGCATCGCGATGAAATCGTAGGTTCTCGCCAACTTGAAGTTGGCGATGTCGCCCTTGATGAGGCGCATGCGCCCGGTCGTTTTTCCGAATGCGCGCTTCTTCGCCCGGCACGCCTCGAGCATGGGCTCGGCATTGTCGATACCGGTTACGTCGACGCCCGCGGCAACCATGGGGATAGTGATTCTCCCAGTCCCGCACCCCAACTCAAGGGTTGGCCCGCCTTCACGCAGCGCTTGATTGACGTAGAACTCCACATCTCCGGGCAAACCGTTGTGGAACATATCGTAGAACTCGGCCCACTCGTTGTAGGCGATCATGGCGCGAAATCCTCTTGGTAGTAATCCTCGCGACGGAGAGGGTAGCACAGCAAGGGCCATGGGGAGAATCGACGGCGATGAAGTTCGGAGGCCTGCCGCGATCTCGCATCCAAGGGGGTCCATTCATTCGAAGCGCCGATTGTCGTTTCCCGCGCTGGCCACCCGCTCTGCTATACTCGGAACGTTTTGCCGAACAGGAGCTGTATCAATGAAGAACCGATTGACCGTAGCTGTAATGGGAATCCTTACTATGACAGGTTGTGCGCATTTCACCGCGGGAGCGCCGCAAGGCGCCATTGACGTCATCGCCCACCGCGGGGCATCTGCCTACGCCCCCGAGAACACGATGGCGGCATTTCGAAAGGCCCAC
>JBAZRU010000352.1:0-7244 GCA_041662805.1 Candidatus Hydrogenedentales bacterium
GCGACTTCGCCACCGAAGCGAATAACTGCCCGATGTCTGTTTTGTTCTGAAGGTGCAGAATGGTGTCGGTCATGCAGACGACAAGGTCCGGCGACACGGGACAACTCCGCATGAATTCCATCAGTTCCGCGGGCACGCAGGTGATCGGCAAATCGCCCGCGCGGTGGCGCATCTCGTCCAATAGCGTCGGGCAGAGATCGACGGCATACACCTCGTAGCCCGCCTCGGCCAGCGGAACCGATTGAAACCCCGAGCCGCATCCCAAATCGATGGCGACTTTCTCCGCGCCGTCGAGCAGGCCGCGCTCGCGAAAGAACGCGCGATTCTCCTCGGTCTTCGAGTCCCACCCGCCGTACATCCACGTGTAGTGCTCGGCCAGTAGGTTCTCGTAGTGCTCCAATGCAGTTGCCATGAGCGGTCTCCTGTATTGAATTCGGTCCAGCCTGCAGCCAAGGAGGATTATCGCAGATTTTGGGTCATATGCGGGATGAAAAGCACAAACCAAGCCGGATGGGGAAATAGATAGAACTCTTGTCAGCGTATAGCGTCTGGGGAGCCGAGGCGGCAGACGGCTTCGGGGGTAATCAACTCATCGAATTGCTCCGGTGTGAGCAGCCCCTCGCTCAGGACGACAGTTTCGCGAATCGACTTGCCTTCCCGTTGCGCGTGCCCGACGACTTCGCACATGCGGTCGTAGCCGAGCGCGGGCAGCAGTGCCGTGGCGATGGCCGTGGAGCTTTCGACGTGCGCGCGGCACCGCGCTTCGTCGGCTTCGATGCCGTCGACGCAGTGCCGCCGCAGAATGTCGCACGCGTTGGCAAGAAGGTCGCAACTTTCGAGCAGGCACGCGGCGACGAGCGGCAGGAAAGCGTTGAGTTCGAGGTCGCCGCGCGAGCAAGCGTTGGCAATGACGGCGTCGTGGCCCATGACGAGCATGGCGGCTTGGCTTACGGCTTCGGGGATAACGGGATTCACTTTGCCGGGCATAATCGAGGAGCCGGCCTGGCGCGCGGGAAGCCGTATCTCGCCGAGGCCCGCTTCGGGGCCCGAGGACAAGAGCCGGAGATCGCTGCTGACTTTCAACAGCGACACCGCGCACGCTTTCAGAATTCCCGATACCTCGACGAACACGTCGGCGTTTTGCGTGGCATCGACGAGGTTCTCCGCGCGGGCGAAGCCGATACCCGTTTGTTCGCGGAGGACGTCGACCACGCGAAAAATGTATTGGCGCGGCGCGGCGAGCCCCGTGCCGATGGCGGTCCCGCCGAGGTTGACCACGCGGAGGCGCTCTTCGCATTTGAAGATGCGCCAGCGGTCGCGGTTGAAGGCTTCGGCGTAGGCGCCCATTTCGCGGCCGAGCGTCGTGAGCACGGCGTCCTGCATTTCCGTGCGGCCCACCTTCACGACGTGCGCGAATTCCTTTTCCTTCGCCTGAAAGGCTTCCTGTAACGCGAGGACCTTTTCTTCGAGGCGCTTGATGAGGCGGATGGCCGCGAGTTTCAGGGCCGTCGGATACGTATCGTTGGTGGACTGGTGCAGGTTGACGTCGTCCAGCGGCGACACGCGGTCGTAGGCGCCGCGCGGTTGGCCGAGGATTTCGAGGGCGCGATTCGCGATGACCTCGTTCACGTTCATGTTCGTGCTGGTGCCCGCGCCGCCTTGAAGCGCATCGACGACGACGTGCTCCGCGAGCGTGCCGTCGGCGACCTCTCGGCATGCGCGCAGGAGAGCATCCGCTTTTGGTGCGTCGTCCGCCCACGCGCCGAGGGCGTGATTCGTCAGTGCGCATGCAAGCTTGACCACGCCAAATGCACGCGCCAATTCCGGATGCACGGCACGGCCCGCCAGCGGGAAATTCGCCATCGCGCGCGCAGTGTGCGCGCCATACAGCGCGTCGCCCGGCACGGAAACTTCTCCGAGCGGGTCATGTTCACTGCGTTCTGGAATTGGATCAGTCATCAAGACTCCGTCCGCGGCGGCGGACTGCGCTTGTGTCAGTACGCGTCTTCCTGGGCGCTTTATCGTCACCTGGGGGCGCGGAAAACAGGGACAGACACGTCTCCGCTCACTGCGTTCACTGCGCTTGTGTCAGTCCCTGTTTTCCGCTGTCTCTCTTCGCATTCTATCCGTATCAACAAATACGTTGCTTTCGACGCATGCGCCTTCCGCGGGGAAGAATACCGCTCCTCCGTCACTTGGGATGGACGAAAATCATCTCCTGCACTTGCACGCCTTCGACGGCGAGCAGCTTATCGCGCATTTCGTGAATCAGGCTCACTTCGCCGTACATCTCGAGGATGATGAGGCCGCTCGGCGAGCAGAAGCTCTTGTCGACTTCGTGCAGGCCGAGGCGTGTCTTGATGTTGCAGCCGTATTCGGAAAACAGATCTTGAACAACGCGCGCATTCTTGACGCGGTTCGTGATGTGCACGCCGAGGATATAGTGGTTTTCCATTGTCTTCGATTCCCCCTTCTGACGTTACTTCGAATTCCTATCGCTCATACGCAGACGTCGCGCTCGCCGTGCTTCACGCGGTCGATCATGGATTCGGATGCGCTGCGGCGCGACGGCGTGAACCGTTGGAGCGTCGCCTTGATGCATTCGTCGCCGACGGCGCGCGTTTCGGGCGAGCCGTAGTCTTCCAGATATTCCACGAAGGTGCTGAGCGCGTTTACGTCGCAATGATCCTTGATTTTGCCCGGTTTCGCAAGGTCCATGAAGTCGGCGCCGGTGCGGCCCATGCGGTAGCATGCCGTGCAGAACGACGGAATGTAGCCGAGCGCCGCGATGTCGCGAATGACTTCGTCAAGATCACGGTGATCGCCGAGCGAGAATTGGCTGCCGTCGTACTCTTCCTCGGCGTATCCTCCTGGATTCGTACGGCTGCCCGCGGAGATTTGCGATACGCCGACCGCGAACGTTTCGCGGCGGATATTCGGCGTTTCGCGCGTCGACATGATGATGCCCGTGTACGGCACGGCCAAGCGCAGTATCGCGACGAGCTTGCGGAAATCGACATCCGATACCGGGTGCGGCGGATGCTCGGCCATGTTGGAACCGACGGCGGGTTCGAGGCGCGGCACGCTAATCGTGTGCGGGCCGACGCCAAATTTCTTTTCGAGGTGCTCGATGTGCTGCATCAACGCGAGAACTTCGAAGCGCCAGTCGAAGAGGCCGAACAGGATGCCCACACCGACGTCGTCAATGCCCGATTCCATCGCGCGGTCCATGGCGGTCACGCGCCAGTCGAAATCGGCCTTCTTTCCGAAGGTGTGCACCTTGGAGTAGGTCTCGCGATGGTAGGTTTCCTGGAACAACTGATACGTGCCGATGCGCGCCGCCTTGAGTTCCGCGAACTCTTCGAGGGTCAACGGCGCGACGTTCGCGTTGATTCGGCGGATCTCGCCCTTTCCGCTCTTCACGGAGTAGATGGTGTCGATGCTCTTGAGGATGTAGGGGAATCCCTCATTGGGATACGACTCGCCCGCGACGAGCAGGATGCGCTTGTGGCCCTGCTCGACGATGATTTTCGTTTCGTTGGCTATCTCTTCCTGCGTCAAGGCGCGGCGCTTCACGTCGGTGTTCGTCTTGCGAAACGCGCAGTACAGGCACTCGTTGTTGCAGAGGTTCGATACATACAGCGGGGCGAACAGCACGAGCCGCCGCCCGTAGATTTCTTCTTTCACGCGGCGCGCCGTATCGAACAACTCCGACAACAATTGCGGGTCGCTCACGGCCATCAAGGTGGCCACTTCTTCCGCGTTCAGCCCGTTGAGTTCAAAGGCCTTCGCCAACACTTCCCGCACGCAGGCCGCGTCTTTGCTCGCGCCGTGGTGCAGGGTAGCTTCGATTCGCTCTTCATTGATAGGAACTGTGTCTGTCTCGTTCATGATAAATCACCAACCCTTTTCATCTAATTCAACCGCATAGGAGCCCGTGGCCCAGAAAGGTTCGACAGGCCCAGCGAAAGCCTTCAGATTTCGCTGGGCCTGCCCCACGAGGACCTATGCAACGCTCAAACAGCCGTTACGCAGCCGTCCCGTAACCTACTCGATATACTTCCCTCGAGCCGTGTAGTGGGTGTGCAACAGCTTGTGGCTGATGTGCCCACAAGGGCCGTCCGTCAGGAATTCATTATACACCTTGGCGACGGCCGGGTTTTCGTGCGATTTGCGCACGTTGTACGCCCGGTCTTCGCTGTAGATGGCTTGGGCGCGCGCGGCGCGAATCGCGGGACTCGTGGGAATCGGCTGGCCGCCGCCCCCGATACACCCGCCCGGGCACGCCATCACTTCGATAAAGTGGCATTCGCTGAACTTGCCGCCCGCCTTTATGTCGTCCATAAGTTTCTTCGCATAGGCTGTTCCGTGGGCCACGGCGACCTTCAGCGTCGCTCCCTTCAGCCATTCCCAGTCGTTGAACAACGGCTTCAGCAGGTCGGGCACCGGGCCCACTTCCGTGATCGGGAGCTCGGCGTACTTGATGCCTTCGAACCCGCGCACGGGCACGATCTCGGCGTGGTCGAAGAAGTTCTCGACCTTCTTGCCGGAGACCAACTCGATCACCGAGCGCAGGGCCGCTTCCATAACGCCGCCGGTCGCGCCGAAGATCACGCCCGATCCCGTGGCCGTGCCGAAGGGATCGTCGAACTCCGACTTCTCCAGGTCGGGCAAGTAGATGCCCGCTTCGCTGATCATCTTGCCGAGCTCGCGCGTCGTCAGGCCGTAGTCCACGTCCTTGTAACCGCTGTCGCACATCTCCGGGCGGTTGCACTCGAACTTCTTCGCGGAGCACGGCATCAGGGCCACCGACACGATGTCCTTCGGATCGATCTTGTTCAGCTTCGCGTAGTACGTTTTAATGAGCGCGCCGAACATCTGCTGCGGACTCTTCGCCGACGACAGGTTGTCGATCATCTCCGGATAGAAATGTTCGAGGTACTTCACCCATCCCGGCGAACAACTTGTAAGCTGCGGCAACGCGACGGGCTGTTTGTCTACCAACGCCTTCTTCAAGCGCAGCAGCAGTTCCGTGCCTTCTTCGATGATCGTGAGGTCCGCCGTGAAGTTCGTGTCGAACACCTTGTCGAACCCGCACTGGCGCAGCGCCGTGTTCATCTCGAAGGTCAGGGCGCGGCCGGGCGGCAAGCCGAAGCATTCGCCGATACCCGCGCGCGGGCTTGGGGCCGTCTGCATGATCACGTGCTTCGTCGGGTCGTCGATGGCAGCCCACACATCGTCGGTCGGGTCGTTGGCACGCAACGCGCCCGTGGGGCACCGGTTGATGCACTGGCCGCAATTGATGCAGACCACGTCGCCCAGCGGCTTGTCCATGAAGGTGACGACGCGGGTTTCCGCGCCGCGGTTCTCCACTTCGAGCACGCCGACTTCCTGGAAGTCGATGCACGTGCGGATGCAGCGCCTGCACAGAATGCACTTGTTCATGTCGCGAACGACCGAGTGGCTGGAAGCATCGACCTCGAACTTCGGCTCCGTCGGATGGCCGAAGCGGAAGAAATCGACGCCGTACTCTTTCGCCAGGCTCTGCAGTTCGCAGTTGTTGTTGCGAGCGCACGCGTAGCATTCGCCGTAGTGGTCGGCCAACAGCAGGTCGAGGATGTGGCGGCGCGCCTGGCGCACCTTTCGCGTGTGCGTCTTGATCTTGAGCGGGGACGTAATAGGGAAGGCGCACGAGGCTTGCAGGGCGCGCTGGCCCTCGACTTCCACGACGCAAATCCGGCACACGCCCGCCACGCACAGATCGTCGTGGTGGCACAGCGTGGGGATCTTGACGCCGGACTGCCGGCATGCTTCAAGGATGGTGGTGCCCACCGGAACCTTGATGGCTCTGCCGTCGATCTCGATGGATACTTTACCGCCGATGGCCTGGGACCCGGCGTCTTTCATGTCAACCGCATGCCCTCGCTGGCTCACCGGGGCGCGGGATACATCTTTTCCAAATGAGGTAGTGGATTCGGACATGGTTTACTCCTTCTCCCCGGGAGCCGCGGCAATCCGGCCCATGAGTTCGTCTTTGAAGTGCGCGACAATGGATAGGAACGCGTTCGGCGCGGATTGGCCGAGGCCGCATTTCGACGCCAACTGCATGGTCTCGCCCAGCCCGCGCAGCTCTTTCAGGTACTGCATCGAGCAAGCGCCATTCGACAGCTTCTCGACGCCTTCCAGCAGCTTGGCGGACCCGGCGCGGCAGGGCGTACACTGGCCGCACGATTCTTCGACAAAGAACTCAAGGAAGTTGCGAGACACTTCAACCATGTCGCGGTCCGGTCCGAACACGATGATCGAACCGCCGGTCGGCATATCCTCGTAGGCGATGGTTCGCGCAAAGTCCGAGGCGGGCACACAATGGCCCGAAGCGCCGCCGATCTGCACGGCCTTCGCGTTTTCGCCGCCGACTTCTTTCAGGAGGTCGGCCACGCTGATGCCCATGGGGAATTCGTAGACGCCCGGGTGTTCGCAATCGCCCGATACGCTGAACAGTTTCAGCCCGGTTGACTTGTCGGTCCCGATGCTCTTAAACCAGTGCGCGCCTTTCGCGAGAATGCAGGTTACCCATGCCAAAGTTTCCACGTTGTTTACCACCGTGGGATGGCCGAGATAGCCCGTATCCACCGGGTACGGCGGGCGGTTGCGCGGCTCGCCGCGATGCCCTTCGAGCGATTCGATGAGGGCGGTCTCTTCGCCGCACACATACGCGCCCGAACCCATTCGGATCGCGATGTCGAAATTGAAGCCTTCGCGCCCGAGGATGTTCTCCCCCAGGAGCCCGTCGTTGCGCCGGCGCGTCAGGATGGCTTCGAGGAGGGGACGCAAGTAGGAGTATTCGCCGCGAAGGTAGATGATGCCGTGCTTCGCGCCGATGGCCAGCGAGGCGATCGTCATGCCTTCAAATACGAGGTCCGCGTATTCGGTGAGGATTACGCGGTCCTTGAACGTGCCCGGCTCACCCTCGTCCGCGTTGCAGACGATATACTTGTCCTGGTCTTTCGCGGCCGCGGCCAGATTCCACTTGACGCCCGTCGGGAAGCCCGCGCCACCGCGGCCTTTGATGCCCGAGGCGCTGATTTCCGCGATGATCTCGCTGCGTTGTTTCTTCACCGCGTGTTGCAAGCCCGCATTGATTCTTGCGCTGCCGAAGGTCAGCGGGCCCGTCTTGGTACTGTGCATGCCGGCAGCTCTGTCCAACGTTACGTTCATACGAGGTACTCCTGCCGTTTCTCCAT
>JBAZRU010000353.1:0-7244 GCA_041662805.1 Candidatus Hydrogenedentales bacterium
GATTGGGCGTCCTTCCGCCTATGGAGCTGCAGTGCATTGAACGAAGACAAGCCGGCAATCGACGCCAAACCGCCGCCGCTGAGTCCATTCCCCTCGCCGCGGGGAATAGCGTGCCATTCGTGTCGCACGTTCATCGACTCGGCCTTTGCGTTTTGCCCCCACTGCGGCAAGCGGCAAAACGCCGGTGACGCTTGGTACTACCATCCAGCCTGGATATTGCTGCTGGGATTTGTGGTTATCGGACCGTTTGCGCTGCCTCTCGCGTGGAAGTCGCGAAGAATGGGTCCCACCGGCAAAGTGCTCACCACCGTTGCGATCCTGATCTACACGGCATTCTGTGTATACTCCGTCTACAAGATCGTGTTGTTTGAATTGGAGTACTTTGGGCAATTCGACGATCTATACCGGTAGCTCAAAACAGTTGACGCATTTGGGGGGGATTCCCATGTCGATCCGAAGCTTCGCGTGTGTTGCGCTCTGTGTCCTTGCAGCGGGTTGTGTGACTCCGGCCAAACGGACTGCGCCGCCTCCCGCGTTTCCGGGAGTGGTCAAACTGCTCGCAACGGGCGCGGAGCCCGTTCGCGTCGTGTGTTTCGGCGATAGCGTGACCGGCGTCTATTACCACACCGGTAGCCGCCGCGCCTATGCGGACATGCTTGAGATTGCCTTGAAGCGCGCATACCCGTCGGCAAACGTTTCGGTCATCAATGCCGGAATTAGCGGCCACACGACCGTGAACGCGTTGGCGCGAATCGATCAGGATGTGCTCGCGCACAAGCCGCAGTTGGTGACAGTCATGTTTGGATTGAACGACATGACGCGCGTGCCTATGGAGGAGTACGCGAACAACCTTTCGACCATCATCGACAAGTGCCGCGCGGTTGGAGCGGAAGTGCTGCTGTGCACCCCGAACGCGGTCATCAACACCGAAGGCCGGCCCATCGCCAAGCTGGAGCAGTATGTTGCCGTCATGCGCGACGTGGGCGCGAAGAAGAATGCGCCCGTCGCGGACTGCTATGCAGGGTTTCAACGCGTACGCACAAACAGCGAGAGCGGCTTCGGTTACCTGATGAGCGACGAGATTCATCCCAACATGGACGGGCACAAGTTGTTCGCGCAACTGATGACGGAAACGATTACTGGAAAGCCTGTGTCGCTGGACGATGTCGAGTCCCCGTTCCCGGCTATACCGAAGACGCTGGCGCTCGTGAAGGAAGGCAAGCCCGTCCGCGTGTATGCGATGCCGCCTTACGACGCGCTGATTGCGCCTGCGTTGCGCGCGCATTTTCCTTCCGCGGAAGTCGCAGTCACGCCGTGGCCGGTGGAGGGAAAGACGTTGCCGCAACTTGAGGCGGACTCGAAGGCGGTGCGCGAGATGGGCGTTGATCTCGTAATCGTTGCTATTCCGCTCGAAGCGGATGCCGATTCGCCGGAACAATACGGACGCTCATATCGCTGGGTGATGAACAATGCCTTGAGTTTTTCCTATCAGGAGTGGGACGTCGTAGCGTTTCCGCCGTCGTTGGCCAAGGCCAAATTGGCGGACGAAGATCAAGAGAAGGAGGCCATCGCCCGCACGCTGATCCGCGCACAGGACTTGGGCACGATCACGCGCGCCAAGGGCGACAAGGCGACGCCGGAGAAGCTACTTTCGCAATGGCTGCGGAAGCAGACTCGATAACCGGCGAAGTAGAACTCGTTCAGGACTCCGACTTGCGAATGACAGCGACCCAGTCCCGGTCGGCGTCGGAAGGCGGCAGCCCGAGTTCCCGCGACGCACCACCGCTGAGCGGTTTCCCTTCTTGCAGCGAACCACCCGCGCGAGGGTCATACCAGGAGACGGTGTACGCGCCCGGCGGCAGATCGATCCGGCATTCGGCGGGTTTGGCCGTGTAGACGGCGTAGACTTCGCCCGGCTTGGCAAGACACCACGATTCACCGCCTTGAACAAAGTCGTCGCGCGGTTCCATTTCGGCGAAGGGGATGTCGCGGTGAAAGAACGTCAATGCCACGCGCGTGAGGTCCCACATCTTCTCGCGCGACCGCCAATCTTCGCTCCGAATGTCGCTCTGGAAGAACCATTCGCAGCCTGCCCCGCCTGCCATGAGGTTGCCCCACAGGGCAAAGCGGGACACGCCGGCGTGCTCCGGGTCTTCGCTATCAGGCTTGACGCCGATGCTCGGCGGACCGATCTCGTCGAGGCACACCATCCACGGCTTGCCTGCCTTCGTGGACTCCGTCACCCACTTCAGAGTCACGTCGTGCGTGTCGGTCATGTCGGCAATTTGCAGCGACGCGCCGTCGAAGTAAGGGTATCCAAGCAAGGGTCCGTAGATCTTCTCGTACGCGCCGGGATACGTATGCACGACGATGGGGTGGCCGTAGGGATCCAGATCATGCACGTATGCCGAGAAGGCCTTGAGTTGGCCGTCGGTGTTTGTGTTCTCCTCGCCGAGGTTCCACACGAGGGCGGGGTGGTGGGCAAAGCGCGCAATGAGTTCGCGATAGTAGAGCTTGCGCTCCGGCCCCAGCTCGCCTCCGTCAAGAAGCTGATCGTTCTCCTGCTCCTGATGGACTACATGCAGCATGAGGCCAAGGCGGTCCATATGGGAGAACACAACTTCCCACTGGTCCAGCTTGCTGCAATCAAAGCGGTACCGTTCCGTGTCTTCCGTCCAGGGCCACACGTCTTTGCCGTCGCCTATTACGTTCATGGTCAGGAAATAAACCGAGTTGATCTCCTTCGATGCCAGGTAATTCAGCGCGCCGATCAGGTTCTTGCCTTTTCCGCCTCGCCACGAAGGGTTGCCTTCGCGCCAATCGCCCGCATGCGGCTCGAAACGGTGCGTGGGCGTCGTCCCGTCGAAGTCGGCGAATGCGAGCATGTTCTCGGGACTATCGACTCCGCCTTTGATGAAGTACTCGCCGGTTTCCGCGAATTGTGGGTAGCGGCTGCGCATCGACCGCAGAATCCCTTTGGCTTCATAGCCAGGCGCATTCGGATCGGGCGGACCCACTTCGAATGACCCCGTTGCGCCGTCAAATGCCGCAGGCTGTCCCTTTTCCTGCATGTCCGCGATGGCGATATTGGGGCCGGTCTGAAACTCGGCGACGTAGTTCCACACACCCACTTCATCGGGCGCGAACTTCACGCGCCACACGCTGCCGCTCTCCGCGCCGGATTCCGCGGAATTTCCGTCGGCGGCGTAGTAGCCCGGCACTGCGAAGACTTCTTCCTTGTGCGTGAAACGGACGGTCAGCCGGTAGTCCGTGAACGGATTGGGAACGGCAGTCTCCCCTGTCTCGGGGCCTTGGAACGAAAGAACGACGGGACTCCACTTGCGCATCGCGCCGGTGACCGTCGGCCGCGAAGCGTGCGAATCGGCGGCCGGCGCGGCGATCAAAACGGCAAGCAGCAGGTAAATCCCCGGCATGGTTCGCGACTTTTCTTGCAGGCTGCGGGTTGTGGTACGCGCACATTCTGCGGCTTCGATTCCGGAGAATCAACCGGCGTGCGATGTGCAGACTCTTCTGCAGAAAGTCCTTGACGAATCGCCATGTGTAGGATATTCTGCACATGGCCTCGTAAAGAAGGAGAACCTATGCGGTTCACGCCCGGCGAACTCGAGTGCATGAAGATCCTGTGGGAATTCGGCGAGCAGAAGCCGTCGGAAATCCAAGAGCGCATGTCGCGTTCGTTGAAGAATCCCGCCGTGCGCTCCTATCTCTCTATCCTCGTCGAAAAAGGCTACGTCAGCCGTCGAAAGGTCGGCAAGGCCTATTACTACAAGGCGAAGACGCACCGCGACCGCGCCTTTCGCGGGATGATGCGCGAACTTGTGGCTACGTTCTGCGGAGGATCGACGCGCCGGCTCATGGCGTTCCTTATCAAGAACGAGAACCTCAGCGCCGCCGAGCTTGAGGAGCTTGCACGCGCCGCCGAAGAAGATCCCGAGGATGATAAACGCCCGAAGCGAGGTGTGCGATGATGACCGGAGCGCTCAGTGCGGCGACATTCGAGATCATGGCAAAGGCGTCGATCTGGCTGGCCCTCTGTTGGGCGTGTTTGTGGATTGTGCGCCACCGGCATCCACGACTCCGCGCTATCGCTTGCCGCGTTACCGTTGCCGCGCTACCCTTGCTGGTTGCACTTTCGCTGATAGGTCCGAGCATCGAAGTTGGTGTCCAGAGTCCATCGACGATGATGGTCCAAGTGCGGAACGGACTCGCCCGGATCGACTCAAACACCGACGAGACTGCGTCCTCCGCACCCGTTGCGGCTCACGCACCTACGCCTGCTGCCCCGTCGCGCGAACCGTTGCGACTGCCCGGCCTATCGTTCCTGTTCCCGGTCGTTTGGCTGGCTGTGGCATCGATACTGCTTGCGCGCTTGCTCGTGGGTTCGTGGCTTTCGCGGCGCCTTGCGCGTGACGGAGGCGAAGCGTCGGAGGCTCTACGGCAATTGGGCGCTGTAGTCGCGGAAACGTTGCGGCTTCGCCGCCCGCCGCATTTATGGATAACGGACGCCTTGGACGGGCCCGCGCTAACCGGCTTGTGGGAGACGACCGTTCTCGTGCCTCGCGCGTTGGCAAACGATCTCGACGAAGAGAGCCTTAGAGGGGTTCTTGCGCACGAGTTCTCCCACGCGCGAACGCGCGATGTGTGCTGGAATGTCGTGTTCGAATTGGTCTGCGCCGTGTTGTGGTTTCACCCGGCGGCATGGCGGATCGCGCGCATCCACGAATATTCTTGCGAAGAAACGTGCGACGCCGCGGCCGCGCGCGCTGCGGGCAGCTATCGGCAAACGCTGGCACGCATGGCCGTCGGGAACTTCCGCGCGCGGCATGCAACCGGCCTGGCTATTGCCATGGCGAGGCCTGCGCACATCGCGCGGCGCGTGCGCGCGCTGACACATCCCGTCAACGTGTTTCGCATGCCGTGGCGCGATGCAGCGACGCTGTCCATCGTGGCGCTCGCGATGTTGGCCGCGTTGGCCGGTTTCAACTGCTATCGGCACGGCCCCAAAGGACTCTATGAGAAAGCGCCCGCGGCGACGGGTACGTCCTACACGCTGGGCCCGACGCGGTTTACGTTGGAGGCCGCAACGCGTTGGGGAAAGGCTGGCCCCGCGACTGTGGTTTTCGACCCTGGCGTGTTACCCGATAAGATGGCTCCTGCCGCGGACCGTTCCGCCGAGATCCCTTACATGGACATCGCCGAGATTCGCATCGGACCGGACGAAGACGTTTTCGACATCATCGAACTCCGCGTGTTTGACCACGCCACCCAGAAGATGCTCGGAACAGAAGAAAGGGAGAGCGCTCGCTTCCTCGAGGGTTCAACCGAGCACTCTAGGTCGAGTCAAGACACGGAAGAGAGGGAAAGCGTTGGCTTTCTCATGGATGGCCACGTCGCGCGAATCATCGGTTTGGGCACTCCGCTGCCCGATGAACTCGATGTCTGGTTTCGCGTGCGCCACCGCCCTAACCTCGGATGGACCCTGAAGCCGGAGGCGGGCGCCACGACACAGATCGATGGGATTACGGTGACCGTGCGGGAAGTCCACAAGGGCACCGGCAGCTACTCATTCACGCACGGGCGTGGTGGCGCACCGGGCAACTTGGAATGGACCGACGCGGACTCCCCAAGTGAAGCGGCAAACGTGGTCGTGACCTTTCTCGATCCCCAACGAAAACTCCGAGGGAGACGTTTCCAACTGTGCGTGATCGATGATCGAAACCAGCGACACTGGTCAGATCCCTTCCTGTCTGTCGACCACGGGCCGACAGACATCCATCATTTTGAGATCCCACCCGAACGAATCCGCAGTATCGAACTGAGTCCGTTGTACGACTTCGGCCGTTTCTATTTCGAGAAAGTGAAGCTTCCCAAGTTCGACGGCAGGACTCTTCAGCCTCCACCCGACCTTGAGTTCGCCGTTGGCGGCAAGGAAGGCGAATTCACTTCGGACGCGTTCGGCTTAGGCGTCGCTCGATTGACAACAAGCGCTGGAAAGACCTTCGAGGGGATGCATTCGGACGGCGACGGGCGCATTTGGCTCACACCCGCCCGTTCGAACGACGATACCGGGTCGACACTGATGCTGACAATCGACGGTGTAATGATAGGAAAACCATCCATCACGCTCTACGACGAGGCAGGCGAGTCTATCGAGTTTTCCGGCTCGCGCTCGTATGTAAGCTCTTCGGGCCCGCGGATATCGCTGTTCGCGTGGCACGTTTCCAATCCGCTGACGGAGATCGCGCGCGTCCGCATCACGCCCACATCGAGTCAGGAAGAGAGCTAGCGTGTTTCCGGAGCGGCGTTCGCGGCGACGGCCGACTCGACGCGTTCGAGCCGGTCAAGCACATCGAGCACGTCCGCGTGCATTTCCTTAATGTCGCGCCCAAGCTGGAACCGCGTGTTCCAGGTCCAGTAGAGCAACTTGCTCCCGGTCATCCAACCGTCACCGAACAGGAACATCATCGCGCCGATGACGGTGACGGATGTGTTGCCCACCGCCACGCCGACGATGAGACCCAAGACACCCAACATCAGCAGGGCGATGCCGATAGCCGTGCCGATCCAAGTCCACGTAGCCGCTTTCTTGCGTTTCTCTTCGTACATGGCTTTCACCCTTTCCTTTGTGTCCGCGGCGCGGCTCTCCCAATTCGGCGGCGCCGCCATCAGCCGTTCGCGTATGTTTCGTTCGAAGTCATCCATGGTCGCGTTCCAACATGGTTTTGAGGTCTTGCCGGGCCTTGTACAGTCTCGACTTCACGGTTCCGAGAGGTACTTCCAAGATCGCGGCAAGTTCCTCGTAGTCGAAGCCTTCCAGGTAGTGCAGGGCGAGCAGACTTCCGCTCTGCTCGGGCAGCGCGCCGAGCAAATCGCGGATTTCGTTCGTCTCGGGCGGCGCCTCACGTACGGCGCTGGCCGCATGCTCGTTAAGCAGCTTGCGTTGGCGTTGCCGCGACCGAATCCGGTCGGCCGCCTTGTGTCGCACGACACGAAAGATCCAGGGACGAAACCGCGACGGGTCGTGCAGGTTGCGCAAGCCATGGATAACGGCCAGCCACGCGTCTTGCATCACGTCCCAGGCGCCCTCGTCATCGCCCGTAAGCACCCTCGCGAACACCCATAACCGCGGCTGCCAATGCTCGACGAGTTGCCCGATAGCGTCCGAGTCGCCGTCCTGCGCCCGCAGGACCAGCAAATCGTTGGTTATGTGTTCATGCCTGTTC